>DATIET010000226.1:0-6981 GCA_035455615.1 Thermodesulfobacteriota bacterium | reverse complement strand
GCCGCATTGAAAATGTTCTCCGAGACGAGAGATATGCCGGGCGGGCAGTCGAGGATGAGATAATCGTACTCGTGCTCGATCTCCCGGAAAATCGTCTGGAGCCGGAACTTGGAATTCTTCATCCCGTCGAGAGCCAGGTCGAGGTTCCTGTACGAGAGCTTGGAAGGCAGAAGGTCGAGGTTCGGGTAGTCGGTACCCTTTATGTTCTCGTCGATGTTCCTTCCACCCTTAATGAACTTGCTCGAATTGAAGTTCCGGGCGGCCTTGATCCTGAAATAATACGATGACGCGCCCTGAGGGTCGAGGTCGCAGATGAGAGTCCGGTAGGTCTCGGCCGACGCCAGATGAGCGAGGTTCACGGCTGCCGCCGTCTTGCCGACACCGCCCTTCAAGCTGTAGAGGGCCAACGTTATCATAGGGTGAATACTCTAATTGCCGGAGAATAAATTATCAAACAGTCCCTTCATCTCCTCACCTGCAAACTCTTCGAACCTGCCGTGGAACTCCGACCTGATCTGCTTCTGCTTCATGTAGAGCTCCGAAATGAGCCCGCCCGCGGCGGCGATGCTCTCCCTGCCTTCGTTTTCGGAGGCGTTAATTTTTGAAATGTAACCCTTGAGCCTCTCCTGCTGCATGTGCATGTCGTTATAATCGCCCAAATTGTCCTGGAGCGCTTTCAGGTGCCTTATGACCTCTCTGATTTCCCCGGCCGGGAAGAGGGACTCGAAGAACTCGAGATAGTACCTGAGCTTCTTGCACTCGATCCTGAGCGTGTGGAGGTCCCTGTCGGAAGAGCTCCCGTCGATGCCCTTGCCGAGCTTGAGCGCCTTCCTGTACCTTTTACGTATGCGTAATTTTGCGAGTCCTATAACGGGCGCGTCCGCGCCCGGCAATGCGTCCCCGGGCGCTTCGGGCTCGTTCAGGAATTTTTCCCAGGCGCCGATGCTACGCCTGTACGAGTCTGAGGCGAGTTCCAGGGCGAATTCCCTATGAGCCTCCTCTCTCTCCCGGGCGATAATCTCGAATAGCGGGTCGAGCCCCGCCCTTAGCGCCGGCGGCAGCATCCCGGTGTACTCCTCCCTTCTCAGGAGATAGATATCGAGGTCGCGGAGCTCGTTCGACTTCCGGCCTATAACCGCGAACTCGGCCTTGAACTTCTCTTTCACGCTCTCGGGGAATATCCCCTTGATGAGAGTAAGGGCGGAGCGCGTCCTCCTCACGGCTACGCGGAAGTCGTGCAGGAACTCCGTGTCTATGTCCTTCACGATCCCGTCTTCGTTCTTCCTCATCGTCTCGAGAAGGCTCCTGAGAATTATCTTGAGCGCTTCACCCGATGGCATACCGGTATCGAGAACGACGCTCACTTTGGACGTATAGTCCCCCGCCTTTTTTCCTGCCGCTCCGAGCGCGATAGAAAACATGTTCCCTTCGGCGGGCGCGAGCCCGAGGTCTGAGATATATAGGGTCAATTTTTCGAACTCCTCCGCGTAACCCCGCACGGGGACCGCTTCGAGCAGGTGAATGACCTTCTTGTCCGCTCCGTCGCCGCCTACATCTACGTCCTCGAAATTAATATGGGCGACCGTCTTCCCGTCTTCGTTTTCCAGGTTCAGGTGAGTTACGCGGCTCTCGACGCCGACTACTGGCAATAGCGCCCTGACGTCTATCACGGAGCGGAGGTTGTCCCTGAAGGGGCACTCGGGCAAGTCCCAACAGAATCTCGGCATGCCGCCTTCCGCGTGGACATCGAGAGAGAGGCACGAACCGTCGCCTGTATCCCGGAGAATCAGGCGGCCGTCTTCGTTCGTAAGGAGAAAACCTTTCTTATATAGCCTGTGGTCGTAGGTGTCGAGGAAGAGCTGTTTCCTCGCCGCCTTTCTTTCCCCGGTCAGGGGCAGGCCGTTTTTCATCCGCTCGAGAACGTCGTCCCGGGCACTCCCGTCTTCCAGAACAAAGTATTGAGAATTTTGCAATCGAGCTCCGTCTCTTCTTATTCGCCAGTGCCGAAGCGTGCATAAACAGCTATAAATAATTTAACCGCAATTCAGCGCGATGCCATTCATACGATGCCATTCGTATGATTTTACAAGCTGAAAAACAACCGGCCCCGCCGCGCCCGGACATCCGTATATATTAATTTACCGCTCTATTGTTTAATCCGTATGAATAGTTTATCCTTAAAATGCATAAATCTTATAACTGAAAAGGGCGGATCCGATAAAAATAAGCCTGCGGAATTCGAGACAGTTAATGTTCCCTCCGGACATTTCTTCAGTTCACCCCTTTTTCTTTAATCCCTTTTATTTAATCCACATGAGGCCATAAGGGGTCAGTTTAACGTTTATGTGGTTTGGAATGGCCTGATTATCTTTAAATATTTCACTCTTTTTCGGGTTTCTTTGTGGAGAGGATTTATCAGGCGGAGTCTCATTCGACCCTGCCGGCCGTATCGACTGTACTTTGTAAATCTGGAATTAACATGAGGTGTAACTTGCGGAAGCTCAGGATCGGAATTGTAGACTTTATTACGAAATCGCCCAACAGCTCGTTATGGGCGCGCTTCATGCACGCAAACCTTGCCGGTATTATGCCGCAGGTCATCGCGTGCTGGTGCGAGGAGCTCGGACACGAGGTGACCCTGTTTTTATTCACCGGTATCGAGAACCTGGAAAGAGACGTCCCTAAAGACGTCGATCTCGTTTTCATCAGCGCGTTCACGCAATCAGCAATTCAGGCTTACGCCCTCAGCAACAAGTACAGGTCGGAAGGCGTCGTAACGGTATTAGGCGGCCCTCACGCGCGCTGTTATCCGGAAGACGCGCGCAAGTACTTCGACTACGTGCTCGGGCTCACGGACAAGAATATCTGCAGGGACGTGCTCGAGGACATCGCGCATCACAAAGAAGAAGGCGTATATATGTCCGCCCTTAAACAACCCTCGACCCTGCCGGGCGTGAGGGAGAGATGGAAATTTATATCCCAGGCGCTCGACAAGGCCCCGTGGATCAAGGTGGTCCCGATGATCGGGAGCGTGGGCTGCCCTTATACTTGCAGCTTCTGCATCGACGCCGAGCAGCCTTACCAGACCCTCGGGTTCGATATAATAAGGGACGACCTCAGGTTCCTCCTGACGAAGTACAAACGCCCCCTCGTAAGCTGGCACGACCCGAACTTCGGGGTGAGGTTCGACGATTATATGAATACCCTCGAAGAGGCGGTCGAGCCCAACAGCATAGACTTTATCGCGGAGAGCAGCCTGTCTCTCCTGTCGGAGCCCCACTTGAAGAGGCTCAGGCATAACGGCTTCAAGGCGGTGCTCCCGGGAATAGAGTCCTGGAACGGCATGGGCAACAAATCGAAGACGGGAAGCAAGCAGGGGCAGGACAAGCTCGAGGCCGTATCCGAGCACGTCAACATGATCCTCCGCTACGTGCCTTACATACAAACTAACTTCGTCCTCGGTCTCGATTGCGACGAGGGGCCCGAGTCTTTCGAACTGACGAAGAAATTCGTCGACATGTCGCCCGCGGCTTTCCCGGCTTTCCCGCTCCTTACATCTTTCGGCAAGGCGGCCCCGGTAAACCTCGAATACCAGGGACAGGAACGTGTCCTGCCCTTCCCCTTCCATTTCCTGAACAATAACCACGCCATGAACGTAAAACCGAAAACCAGCACGTGGCCCGAATTCTACGACAGGCTGATCGACCTGGTCGAGCATTCGTTCTCATGGCCTTCGATCATCAACCGTTTCCGAAATACTAATTCGAGGATACCGGCATGGATGAACCTCATGCGCGCCGTGTCGACGGAGGGTTTCGGAAGGATGAGGTTCTACAGAAAGATAAGGCGGCTCCTGGACGAAGACAGGGCGTTCAGGGATTTCTTCGAAGGCGAGTCGAGCGTCCTGCCCGAGTTTTATCTGAACATGGTCAAAAAGGACCTCGGCAAGCTGTGGGAATGGCTCCCGGAGGGGGCTTTGTATCACGACCAGAACGCCTACTACAAGCAGGAGCAGGAAAAGAAAACAAACAAGCAGGCCCTGAAGCAGCAGGCGGTATTGAATGACGGGCTTGCGGACGTGAAGATAATGGCCGGGTGATCAAATCACAGTGCCAGGAAATATAAATTAGATACATAGCGGATAGAGGGGTTGGTTAATGTACGAGAAAGCGATAACAAAAGTTTCCAGGTCCATATTCCCGGTTTTTTATAAACTGCGTGTGAACGGCCTTACGACGGTCGGCATCTCCGGCACCGCATTTTTTATAAACGACGAGGGACATTTTTTAACGGCGACACACGTAACCACTGATATACCTTCGGGAGCGAAGCTTTTATATGCGGGCAACCTGCCCCACACCGCCCTCGAACACCCCGTAGAAATCGAAGAGGTCTACAGGAACGATTTAAAATATATCTACATCGGAAAGGTGCCTAAATCCCCTCTGCCCGGATTGAGGTTCACACAGGAAAGTTCAAGTCCCGGCATGGGGGTGTGTCTCAGCGGTTATCCGCTGGCCGAGCTGATAATAAATCCGGACGAGTCGGTGAATTTAAGCAACGTCAGACAGTACTGGAAGCCGACCATGATCATCGACAGCATCGAAGCCGCGATCAATCACGGTACACAGACGGGATTCATCACGGAGCATTCATCGCTCAGGGGTATGAGCGGAGGGCCGGTCTTCGATGAAGACGGATCCGTATGCGGAATAGATATTACTACCTATTTACGCGAGATACCGGAGCCTAACGGCGGAAAGACGTTCGTCAGGAACGGAGTCATCATAGGCACGCTAAAAATGAGGGACCTGATCCCGGACACCATACCCTTTGCCTGATAAGACACGCCGCCATTAGTCTCTACTCACAGTGCCGGCGCCGTCTCATATCCTGAGCACCTTCGCCCCCTTTATTTTCCCGGCTTTGAGATCGAGAAGCGCACGGTTAGCGTCTTCGAGCGGGTACTCCTCGACTTCGGGCTTGATTCCCGCGGCTGCCGCGAGCAAGAGGAATTCGCTCACGTCCCTCCTGCTCACGTTCGCGACCGATTTAATCTCCTTCTCCATCCACAGGTGAGTCGCATAATCGAGCCTGAGGAGACTATCCTTGTCGGAGTCTTCCTTCCTTATCGCGTTAATGACGAGCCTCCCCCCGGGGTTGAGGTTCTTAAGAGCCCGGAGGACGGGCATCCATGCGGGCGTAGTATCAATTACGGCGTCGAGCTTCTGAAGAGGGCTGTCCTCGGTGTCCCCCGTCCATTTTGCGCCTAATCCCTTGGCGAACTCCCTTTCGGATGCGCTCCGGGCGAATACGTACATTCCGGTATTCGGGTATAAATGGCGCGCCATTTTTAGAGCCAGATGCCCCGAGGCTCCGAACCCCGTGAGCCCGAGGCTCTGCCCGTCCCCTATACCAGCGAGCCTGAGCGACCTGTACCCTATGGCTCCCGCACAGAGAAGGGGCGCGGCTTCCGAATCCGTAAATATTGCGGGGATCGGAAACGCGAAGTCCTCCTTCGCAATCATGTATTCGGCGTATCCCCCGTCGGCATCTCTGCCCGTAGCCCTGAAATCGGGGCAGAGGTTGTCGTTCCCTTCGAGACAGTACCGGCAATTGCCGCAGGTGGAGAATATCCACGCGACCCCCACCCTGTCCCCTTCCGCGTGACGGGTGACGCCCAGGCCCGTTTTCTCTACGACGCCGACTGCCTGATGCCCCGGTATCACGGGGAGCTTCGGGGGAGTGGTCCTGCCCTCTATCTCGTCCAGCTCCGTGTGGCAGACCCCGCAGGCGGAGACCCTTATCAGCACCTCCCCCGGTCCGGGTGAAGGCTGCGGCACGTCCGCAAGACGGAGCGGCTCTTTCCGGTCGTGCAGCAGGACAATCTTATCAAGAATCATGGCTTTCAATCGAATCCACCCTGTTAATTTTTACGTCAGATCACCATGAGGCCGTCTTTTATCTCGAGGACTTTTTTTGTTTCCTTCGCGAGGTACATCTCGTGGGTTATCATCAGTATGGACCTGCCCTTTTCGTTGAGTTCCAGGAATACGTCCATCACCATGGCCGAGTTCTTCGAGTCCAGGTTGCCTGTGGGTTCGTCAGCCATGACTATCTCGGGGTCGTTCGCGAGCGCACGCGCGATAGCCACCCTCTGCTGCTCCCCTCCCGAAAGCTGATAGGGCTTCCTCTTTTCCTTGCCCTTGAGCCCGAGGCTCTCTATAAGGTCATAGCTCCTTTGCTTCAGTCGCTCCCTGTCGTTTACCCCGTTCTTCAGCATGGGTATCAGTATATTTTCGTAGGCCGTGAGCTCGGTGATAAGATAGTGGAACTGGAATACGAACCCGATCTTTTTATTCCGTATTTTCGATAGCAGCTTCGTGTCGCTGAAATCGACCTTTTTATCGTCGATTTTAACCTCCCCCGAAGTGGGCGAGTCGAGAAGGCCGAGTATGTACATGAGGGAGCTCTTACCCGAGCCCGAGGCGCCTACGATGCTTATGAAATCCCCCGTCGATATCTGAATGGATATCCCGTTCAGTATATCGTTCTCGCCTATCGACTTCTTTATGTCCCTGCCTTCGAGGATTACGCTCATACGCTTGACCGGAAGATGTCGACCGGGAAGAGGCGGGAGGCCCTCCAGGACGGGTAGAACGAGGCGAAGAACGCGAATACCATGGCGAATATGAAGCCGAGGACGAAATACCTGGGCCTCCTGTCGAGCACGAAGCCGCTCGCCCTGATTATTCCCACCAGATCGAACTTGAGAGACGCGAGCCATACCTGGATAAGATAGCCGAGGAGACATCCGAGGAGCGCGCCTATGAGACCGACGAGTAGCCCCTGGAATACGAACATCCTCGTTATTTCCCCGTCCTCGTACCCTATTGCCTTGAGTATCGCTATGTCCCTCTTCTTTTCGAGCACGGTCATCATCATTATGTTGAAGATACCGAACGCGGAGACGATCAGAAT
>DATIET010000225.1:0-2679 GCA_035455615.1 Thermodesulfobacteriota bacterium | reverse complement strand
GGAACCCGGCGTGCCCACCGCCTGACACAGACCAGAGGGGGTTCGTGCGCCCGCAGTTCGAGAGGTGCGACAGCGGAGCGTATGAATTCGAAGGCCAGGCGCAGGTTTCCAATATCCCGACCCTCGGCGAATGGGGCATGCTGGCGATGTTCCTGATATTAGGCATAACGGGGTTTATCGCGTTAACGAAGCTCGCCGCGAACGCCTAACCCGATTCCGCAATTTATTTTGTCATTGCGAGGACGATTTCGAGCAGCGCGAGAAATCTATCTTTTGTTTTTCTCTTCCCGACATTACAGAATTTGCGCTAAGAAAATCGATTGTACGAGCGTTAAAAATCTTCCGCGGGATGGGGTAGAATTGGAAGATTTAGCGAGTACATGAGATTTTTAGCAAATTATGTAGTCGGATGATTTTTGCTTCTTTTCATCAAGGAAAAGAAGGATAAAAAAACAGCCTTTCTCCTTTCTTTGTCTTCTCATAAAACACACATTGTGTGTCTTTTCATCCGGACCACATATTCACCAGTGACGAATAGCAGCGCGCCCTCAATCGCCCTTTTTCAGGTCTTCCTCTATGAACCCGGCGAGTGACTCCGCCATCAGCCTCTGCCCGGCAGGAGTCCAGTGCGGGTCGTGGCTGAAATAAAGCGGCTCGCCGCCAGTGTATCCCCTGAAGGCGGTGAAGGCATTGAAAAAGACGATGCCGTTCTCACGAGCGAACCTCCCGAGCTCTTCGAACGTCCTGTCCGATATCCGAGTGTCGCGGGGAATAAAATCGTACCTCCCCGGCGTCCATTCCCTCTCGTTCACCTGGTGCCCCCACGGATACACGCTAAAAATAAATTTACAGCCGTGCTTGTCGCAGAGGCGCTTCGCCCTCAGTATGCTGTCCTCTACCATCCGGTACATCTCCGCCGATTCCTTTAATTGAGGCGCGTCGAGCGTGTGCAGGAGCAGCATCCTGTTCTGCCTATCAACGACATCGACAACGTCGACATCGGCAATCTCATCATTCCCGAACCGTCTCCCGAGGATTTCGATGATCGAACTGGTGATAAACATGTTTTGCCTTATCCAGACCAGCGACTTCAAGTAAAGCGAAGATTTACGCTTATCATATTCCGTGTATCCGTCCACGGCGGTAACGTCCCCCGATTCATCGGTGCTCGCAATCTTCCGGTACACATATTCCTGCAGCAAATCGGACATGTCGAAACTAAGTATCACCATGTCCGGCTTCAAGAGTCCGATATATTTTTTCAAAAGAAGATACTCGAGCAATGGCGTGTAGCTCACAACCCCGCAGTTTATAACCTCGTACCTCCCGTTCCCGGATTCGTTCAGCAGCCGATCGAGATGAAGCGGGAAAGCATCGGAGTCGCGTAAGCCGTCTCCCATCGTAAATGAATCCCCGGTGATGACAATACGGTATGTCCCCGGGTTCTTCTCCAATACATCCCCTCCCCTGAATCCCAGGTTATTCGTCACCATTTCAAATTCAGCACCGCTATCCGGATCGCGCAGGACGTACCGCATGCGGGGGGGCATTTTATGATGCAAGTACTCGTCGGGAAAATTATGGAAAGGTATCGGACGAATGAAAATCAAACCACCGACGCAGTCGGCGAGGAAATAAAAAATGACGAGAGCGAACAGGGACATCCACAGCCTCGTTATCAGCCTCCCGTGCCCGCGGTCTATCGCGGCAGCGGAGATAACGCAGAATACAGCGCTTATTACGAGAAGCACCGAGACGCCTATGATAAAAAAGCCGGGCGTCTCCTCCTGAATAAGGACCTTCCATCCGAGAAGAACCCCGAGCAGAATAATCGTGAGGGCAAGGTCGGTATATATGAATAGCTTAAACTTTTTCATCGCAGGGCGGTATGAAGGGGATATTATAACAGCCGCCGTATACCGCGTCTCCCCCGGGCCGGTCAGGCTCAGGCAGGGGACACGGCCCCCCCTACTTCCCCACCGGGTTCAGGTTCGCGTGCGCGATCCACTGCCACCCGGAGGCGGTCTTCAGCCATACGCTCTGCCTCGGCGACGGCGACGGGTTCGAAAGCTTTTGACCGGCTATGCTCTCGCTCACCGATACGCCGTATGTGACTATGATAGTGTCCCCCTGCTCCGTCACCTTGAAATCCGAGAACTGCACGTTAACCGGGTCGAGTCCCTTAAGGAGCGCGAGCTCCCCGTCCCTGTCCCTCGCCCCGTCCTGGTGGACGCTCTGGAACCCGGGCGCGATCATCGACTCGACCGCCGCCATGTCCCCGGCCATGATCGTTGACCACATCTTTCTTTCGAGCTTCTCGCCCTCGCTCATCGTGTCACCCGCGAATGCGGAGCACGTGCCCGAGGCGATAATCGCCGCGAAAAGCGCAATCCCTATAATCTTCATCAGCCCCTCCCTTACAGACGTGATTGTGTATCAGGTATATCAGTTCAATTATATACCCGCTTCGCCCTGCCCAGGCATATATTAATAATGAGCGGGCAAGCGCCCGCGTGCGTACGATCTCTAACCGCCACTTCCGCTAAATTTGTACTGTGAGTGACTTAAGCTCCTGCCGTCAATTAGCAACCGTAAAATGGACACTATGTGTCCAGCGTGAAAATCTTTCAGCTTCCCATTTGAAAGATTTTAGCTTAAACATAAGATTTTCAGCAAATT
>DATIET010000224.1:0-4726 GCA_035455615.1 Thermodesulfobacteriota bacterium | reverse complement strand
CTTGTCTGTAACCTCTTCGTACGAAATATCTCTCATCATTTCCTGGGCGACTTCGTCGCTCGTACGCGCCCATATGTCTATAACCTTGTTGTATCTTTCGCCGTCAGTGATAAGCCCCTGAGAATACTGGTTCTGGACCTTGACCACCTCGTCCTGGGCTTTCTGGAGCAGCTCTTTCTTCTTGAGCGGGATGCTCATGTCGTCGATCGATATGGAGATACCCGCCTTGGTCGAATACTTGAACCCGAGCGTCCTCATCCTGTCGGCGAGTATCACCGTGTTCTTGCCGCCCGCCATCCTGAAGCAGGTGTCGACCAGCTCTTCTATGGCCCTCTTGGTCATTACCCTGTTCACAAGCTCGAAGGGTATGTCCTTGGGCATGATGTCGTAGAGGAGCACGCGTCCGGCCGTAGTCTCGTAGATCTTTCCGCTTACGCGGACCTTTATTTTCGCGTGTATGCCGATTTCCCCGGAATCGTAAGCCATCTGGACTTCGTCGATACTCGAGAAAATCTTGCCGTCCCCCTTGTCGTAAGCCATGTCCCTCGTCATGTAATAGATGCCGAGTACGATGTCCTGCGTCGGCAGAATGATCGGTTTCCCGTGCGCGGGCGACAGGATGTTATTGGTCGACATGACGAGCGCCCTGCACTCGGTCTGGGCCTCGATCGACAGCGGGACATGAACGGCCATCTGGTCGCCGTCGAAGTCCGCGTTGTACGCGGGGCAAACGAGCGGGTGAATCTGGATGGCCTTATCCTCGATGAGTATGGGCTCGAACGCCTGGATGCTCAGTCGGTGGAGTGTAGGGGCGCGGTTCAGCAGAACCGGGTGCTCCTTGATCACTTCGTCGAGGGCGTCCCAAACGATCGGGGCCTCCTGCTCTACAAGTTTCTTGGCAATTTTTATAGTCGCAGCGGCTCCCCATTTTTCGAGCTTCTGATATATGAACGGCCTGAACAGCTCGAGGCCCATCTGCTTGGGTATGCCGCACTGGTGGAGCTTCAGCTCCGGGCCGACCGTGATGACCGAACGTCCCGAGTAATCCACACGCTTGCCGAGGAGGTTCTGTCTGAACCTTCCCTGCTTGCCCTTGATTATATCGGAGAGGCTCTTGAGAGGCCTGTGGTTGTGTCCGAGCACCGGCCTTCCCCTCCGCCCGTTCTCAAGCAGCGCGTCGACGGATTCCTGGAGCATCCTCTTTTCATTTCTAACGATTATGTCGGGCGCACCCAGCTCGAGTAATTTCTTAAGCCGGTTATTCCTGTTAATTACGCGCCTGTAGAGGTCGTTCAGGTCAGACGTCGCGAACCTCCCTCCGTCGAGCGGCACAAGCGGCCTCAAGTCGGGGGGCAGGACCGGGATCCTCGTGAGGATCATCCATTCCGGACGGTTCTTCGATTTTCTGAACGCCTCGCAAATCCTTAGTCTCTTCGCTATCCTCGCCCTCTTGATGGGAGAGGCCGTATTCTTCATTTCGTGTCTTAACTGGTCCGAGAGCTCGACGAGGTCTATCTTCTTCAGCATCTCCCTGATCGTCTCGGCCCCCATTCCGACCTTGAAGCTGTGGCCGTACTCCTCCACCGCCTTCCTGTATTTATCCTCGCTCAGGACTTCCCCGAATTTCAGGGTCGTGCCTCCCGGATCGAGGACCACGTACGATTCGTAGTAAAGGGCTTTTTCCAGGTCCTTTAGCGTCATATCGAGCAGCATGCCGATCCGTGAAGGTATGCTCCTCAGAAACCATATGTGCGCCACGGGGGAAGAAAGCTCGATGTGCGCCATCCTCTCCCTTCTGACCTTGGACGAGATGACCTCGACCCCGCACTTTTCACAGGTAATGCCCCTGTGCTTGAGTCTCTTGTATTTTCCGCAAGTGCATTCGTAATCCTTGACGGGACCGAATATCTTTGCGCAAAAAAGACCGCTCCTTTCCGGTTTGAACGTTCTGTAGTTGATAGTCTCGGGCTTTCTTACTTCTCCGTGCGACCATTCCTTGATCTTTTCGGGAGAAGCAATCGAAATCTTTACCGCCGAGTACTCAGACGGGTTCTTGGGTTTTTCAAATAGGGTATCTACGTCCACGTTCACTCCCTCCCTAATCTTTTTTTCAATTCCTGCACTGTTCTTCTTCCTCGAGAAGGTCGACGTCCAGAGCGAGCGCCTGGAGCTCCTTTTGAAGGACCTTAAACGACTCCGGCAGGCCCGGCTCGAAATTCATGTCACCCTTGACGATCGAATCGAAAATCCTGGTTCTGCCTATTACGTCGTCCGATTTTACCGTCAGAAATTCCTGGAGCGTGTATGAAGCCCCGTACGCTTCGAGCGCCCAGACCTCCATTTCTCCGAGGCGCTGGCCTCCGAAATGGGCCTTTCCGCCGAGCGGCTGCTGCGTTACGAGCGAGTACGGCCCGATCGCCCTCGCGTGGATCTTCTCTTCAACGAGGTGATGGAGCTTGAGCATGTACATAACTCCCACCGTAACTTTCTGGTCGAACGGCTCTCCGGTCTGTCCGTCGAAGAGTATGGTCTTGCCGTCTTCCGGGAGACCCGTGGCGGCCAGCATGTTCTTTATCTCCTCTTCCGACGCCCCGTCGAATACCGGGGACTGGACCGGGATGCCGCTGCGCAGCCTTCCGGCAACGATAACCACATCGTCGTCGTCCATTTTATCAATAAGTTTTTCGGTCCTGGTGGATTTATATATTTCCTTCAGCTTGGCCTTCAAGGCCTGGGGGCTGAATTCCCTTTCCATTATGCCGTTGATCTGATTGCCGAGCTCCTTTGCGGCCCACCCGAGGTGAGTCTCCAATACCTGGCCGACGTTCATCCTGGAAGGTACTCCGAGAGGGTTGAGGATCATGTCGACCGGAGTTCCGTCCGGAAGATACGGCATATCCTCCTCGGCTAATATTTTCGAGATCACACCTTTGTTCCCGTGCCGGCCGGCCATCTTGTCCCCTACCTGGAGTTTCCTCTTTACGGCGATGTTAACCTTCACCACCTTGAGGACCCCCGGCGGGAGCTCGTCGGGCTTGGTAAGCTTTGAAATTCTCTGATCGTAAACGACGTTCGTAAGATCGATCTGTTCGAGCGTCCGCTCGATTATCCGCTTGATTTCGGCCTCCGCCTCGTCTCCCCTTTCGATAGTGATGTCCGCAAACTTCTCAAACGGGATCGTCTTCAGCACCTCTTCCGATATTTTGTCCCCTTTCTTGAGGACGGTCTTCCTCGAAACGGTCAGCTTCGCGGACGACGTCTTGCCAGCGACGAGCGATTTGATACGCTCGAAAGCGTCGTCTTTCAATATCTTGATCTCGTCGTCCCTGTCCTGCTTGAGACGGGTCACTTCGAAATCCTCGATGCTCTTTGCCCGCTCGTCTTTATCGACGACCCTGGATATCAGCATCTTCACGTCTATGACGGTGCCGTATATACCGGGTGAGGCCCTCAAAGAGGTGTCCTTCACGTCCCCTGCCTTATCCCCGAAAATGGCCCTCAGCAGGCGCTCCTCGGGAGAGAGCTGAGTCTCGCCCTTGGGGGAGATCTTTCCTACGATTATGTCCCCGGGCTTCACCTCGGCGCCTATCCTGATTATGCCGCTCTCGTCGAGATTCCTGAGAGCGTCTTCGCTCACGTTCGGTATGTCCCTCGTAATCTCTTCTCTTCCGAGTTTGGTTTCACGGGCGATGCACTCGACCTCTTCAATGTGAATGGATGTAAAACTGTCTTCCTTGGCGAGCCTTTCGCTCATAAGGATGGCGTCTTCAAAGTTATATCCGCCCCAGGGCATGAACGCCACGAGCACGTTCTGTCCGAGCGCGAGCTCGCCGAAGTCCGTGGAAGGGCCGTCCGCAATGACCTGGCCCGCCAATATGCCCTGTCCTTTGGATACTATGGGCTTCTGGTTCCAGCAGGTGCTCTGGTTCGATTTCTGAAATTTTAACAGGCCGTACATATCGACGCCGGCTTCCGATTCGGAGGCGTCCCCCGTAGAGCTCACGACGACTCTCGACGAATCTACGTACTCGACGATCCCGTCCCGCTTCGCGATTACGGTCACTCCCGAATCCTTGGCGACCGTGCTTTCGAAACCGGTGCCGACTATTGGGGCGCTTGTGCGAATGAGGGGCACGGCCTGGCGCTGCATGTTTGATCCCATGAGGGCTCTGTTCGCGTCGTCGTGCTCGAGAAAAGGTATAAGCGACGCGGATACGGAAACGAGCTGCGAAGGGGAAACGTCCATGAGCTCCACCTTCTCGCGCTCGACCATGAGGAACTCGCCGCTGTGCCTGGCCGAAATAAATTCCGACGTGAAATTGCCGTCCTTATCGAGGGGGGCGTTCGCCTGGGCGATAATGTATTTCTCCTCGGCAAGGGCGTTCATGTATACGATCTCGTCGGTGACCCGGGCGCCCTTTACCACCCTGTATGGTGTTTGGATGAATCCGAATTCGTTTATCTTTCCGTACGTGCTGAGACTCGAAATGAGACCGATGTTGGGTCCTTCAGGGGTCTCGATCGGACAGATCCTCCCGTAGTGGGAAGAATGCACGTCCCTGACCTCAAACCCTGCCCTCTCTCTGGTGAGACCTCCCGGACCGAGAGCGCTCAATCTCCTCTTATGCGTAATTTCGGAAAGCGGGTTGGTCTGGTCCATAAACTGGGAGAGCTGACCCGTTGCGAAGAATTCCTTTACGACCGCTATCACCGTTTTAGGTATGAG
>DATIET010000223.1:0-3042 GCA_035455615.1 Thermodesulfobacteriota bacterium | reverse complement strand
CCCGAATACGAGGAGGTCAGAGAGTGAGTTGCCGCCCAACCTGTTCGCACCGTGCATACCTCCCGCCACTTCTCCGGCGGCGAATAAGCCTGGTACCGTGCTCCCCGTGGTATCCGCATCGACGCGGACCCCGCCCATCATGTAGTGAGTGGTCGGGAATACTTCCATGGGTTCTTTGGTGATGTCTATCTCCGCAAACTCCATAAACTGGTGATACATGCTGGGGAGTTTCTTCTTAACGTATTCGGCTCCCCTGTGCGATATGTCGAGGTAAGCCCCGCCGTGGGGTGTGCCGCGCCCTTCCTCGACCTCGATGTAAATGGACCTCGCGACGACGTCTCTCGTCGAGAGCTCCATCCTCTCGGGGTCGTATTTTTCCATGAACCTTTCACCGTTTCTGTTGGTGAGCAATCCGCCCTCGCCCCTTACGGCCTCCGTGACGAGTAGTCCTTTCACACTCGGGGGCCATACCATCCCGGTCGGGTGGAACTGTACGAATTCCATGTCGATGAGCTCGGCTCCCGCATCATAGGCGAGTGAGTGTCCGTCCCCCGTGTATTCCCACGAGTTCGATGTCACTTTGTAAGACTTCCCGATGCCGCCCGTTGCAAGTATTACGGCTTTTGACTTGAAGAGCACGAACCTTCCGCTCTCTCTCCAGTAGCCGAAGGCTCCGGATATCCTCTCGCCGTCCTTTAACAGATGAGTAATAGTGCATTCCATGTACACGTCCATTCCAGAGTGTATGCCCTTGTCCTGGAGCGTGCGTATCATCTCGAGCCCGGTCCTGTCGCCCACGTGGGCGAGCCTCTTCCACGTGTGGCCGCCGAAGGCCCTCTGCATTATCTTTCCGTCCTTGGTCCTGTCGAAGAGAGCGCCCCAGTGCTCGAGCTCCCTCACGCGGTCGGGGGCCTCCTGCGCGTGCAGCTGGGCCATGCGCCAGTTGTTCAGCATTTTGCCGCCGTGCATCGTGTCGTGGAAGTGAACCTTCCAGTCGTCTTGCGCGTCGACGTTCGCTAAGGCCGCCGCGACGCCCCCTTCGGCCATGACCGTGTGGGCCTTACCGAGGAGCGATTTGCAGACGAGTCCGACCGACGCGCCCTGCGCCGATGCTTCTATCGCCGCCCGGAGACCCGCGCCTCCCGCGCCGATCACGATGACGTCGTGCGTATGTGTTTCGTACTTCTCCATTTATATTAACCTCACGTCTGTGATAACGCCCCTCGCGAGAAGGAATATATAGAGGTCGGCCAGCGCGACTCCGAAGAGGCTCACCCATGCCCACAGCATGTGGTGCTCGTTAAAGGCGCTCGCCTTTCCCCATAGCCTGAACCGTGTGGGGCATTTCGAGAATACATCGAGATTCCCGCCTATCAAGTGGCGGAACGAATGGCATCCGAGTGAATAAAAGCTGAGGAGCGTGGCGTTCGCGAAAAGCACGAGCGTCCCCACGCCTACGCCGAAGCCGTCCTCGAATTTGAGCGCTTTGAACGCGTCAACCCAGACGAAGAAGAGAATTACGGTTGCCGCGTAGAAGAAATAGCGGTGAATGTTCTGGATTATGAACGGGAATTTCGACTCCCCCGTATATGAGCCTTCCTTAGCGATAGGGCGCACGGCGCATGCCGGCGGGGCGAGGAAGAACGACCTGTAATAAGCCTTCCTGTAATAGTAGCAGGTCGCCCTGAAGCCGAGCGGGGCCCACAGTATGAGGAGCGCCGGAGAGAGCGGCCACCAGGAAGCGAGTATGTATGGTGAATAAAAAGGAGAAAGGTAAGGCCCGTAGAGGAAGTCCGCGTTAGCGAACGCGCGCCACGTCGAGTAGATGCCGAATGCGCCGAGCACTACAGCGGTCACGAGGGGAGCGACCCACCATGTGTCCCGCCTCAATGTAATTGCGCTCTCTGCGCTTCCATTTGCCATCTCTAAGTTCCTCCCTAAGTTATCTCAGTAGATGTATTTTGGTGTCACGGGCTTATTTTTTTAACGACTCGGAAAATCGGCTTGTAATATTATATTAGCGCCCGGAGCTAGTCAAGCCGGCGTATGCGCCGGGCACGCCGTGATATTTCTTATTTGCCCGGCATTTTTTCTATGTGATCGCAAAGCTCCTTCACGTGGCCTGCCGACACACGGAGCTCCTCGCTCTCTTTCTTCGTGAGCTTTATCTCGAATATCTTTTCCACGCCCTTTCTCCCGAGAATAACGGGCAGACCGACGAAGATGTTGTCGATGCCGTATTCGCCCTTGGCGAGGACACAGCACGGGAGAATTTTCTTCTTATCCCTGAGTATCGCGTCTACCATCTCGACGGCGGATACCGCGGGGGCATAGAACGCGCTTCCGGTCTTAAGAAGGGCTACGATTTCCCCTCCCCCTTGCCGCGTCCTCTGTATGATGGATTCGATCCTGTCCTGGGGGATGAGCTCCGTGATGGGAACTCCCGCGACTGTAGTCGCTCTCGCGAGCGGCACCATGTCGTCCCCGTGCCCTCCGAGGACGAACGCGTGGATGTTTTCGACCGACACCCCGAGCTCCATTCCTATGAAGGACCTGAACCTCGCGGCGTCGAGCACTCCCGCCATTCCCATGACGCGCTCTCTCGGGAAGCCGCTTACCTTGTGGGCTATATAGACCATCGCGTCAAGCGGGTTCGTGACGAGGATCAATATTGCGTCGGGCGATCTCCTGGCGACGTTATCGGTGACCTGTTTTACTATCTCGGTGTTCGTGGCTATAAGGTCGTCCCTGCTCATGCCGGGCTTCCTCGGAATGCCCGAAGTAATTACGACGACGTCCGAATTCGCGGTCTCTTCGTAGCTGTTGGTCCCCGTTATGTTGACGTCGTAACCGTAAACGGGGTTCATCTCCATCATGTCGAGCGCTTTGCCCTGGGGCATGCCCTCGAGGATGTCCACCAGAACTACGTCTCCCAGCTCGAGCTGGGCAAGCATTAAGGCTGTCGTGGCGCCGACGTTGCCCGCGCCTATTACCGAAATTTTGGGTCTGCTCATATTGAATGCTCCTTCATTATTTCTTTAT
>DATIET010000222.1:0-2747 GCA_035455615.1 Thermodesulfobacteriota bacterium | reverse complement strand
AATATGACCCGCGCGATCTGAGCGCGCGTATACTTCTCGCGCAGGTCTATCTGGCGCTCGGGGAAAGGGAGAATGCGAGGAGAGAGGCGGAGTATGTTCTCCGCGCGGCGTCCGATCCCGCAGCCGTCATGCGGGCTAAATCGATTCTTGATGCGGTCAACAGGAGCCCCTGATCTTCGTGTTCGGTTCTTTGCCCCACGGTTATTCCACGTAATTAGTAAGCCTGCCTATGCCTTCGATCTCGACTTCAATCTTATCGCCGCTCTTCATCGGCCCCACGCCGGCGGGAGTGCCCGTCGAAACGATGTCCCCCGGCAGAAGCGTCATGACCTTCGATATAAAGCTTACTAGCCTGGGCACGCTGAAGAGCAGGTTCAGGGTGCTCGAATGCTGCTTCCTCTCGCCGTTCAGATACGTCGATATCTCGAGATCGCCCGGGTCGAGCTCGGTTTCGACGACCGGACCCACGGGGGCGAACGTGTCGAAGCCCTTTGCCCTCGTGAACTGTATGTCCTTCGCCTGGAGGTCGCGCGCGGTGACGTCGTTCAGGCAGGTATAGCCGAGCACGTAATCGAGGGCCTCCCCCTCTTCCACGTGCTTCGCCTCCTTCCCTATGACGAGGGCGAGCTCCCCTTCGTAATCGACGTGCGAGGACATATGTTTCGGATAGTGTATTTTATCCCCGTGGGCAATCAGCGACGTGCCGGGTTTTATGAAGAGCCTGGGCTCCTCCGGAAGCTCCCTGCCCATTTCGATCGCGTGGTCCTTGTAGTTGAGCCCGACGGCGACGATCTTGGTCGGAGTTACGGGAGGGAGCAGCCTGACTTCCCCGGTATCGAACGTGTGCTCGGTAACTCTGAATTCCCCGAATACGTCCCCTTCGATCTCCCTTATCTTGCCGTTGGCCGGGGTTCCGTATCTCGCCTTCTTGTCGTGTGTCTCGAATCTCAGAAATTTCATATGCTTTGCATCTCCTGAGGGGATATTTTTTTACTTGCGTATCTGCGCGAGGGATTATACACGGATCAATACTTTACCTCCTTTAAATATAACCCGCGGGCGGGGGCCGCGTGCACGAACTTCGTTTTCTCGCCGGATTCCAGAATCCCCCGGAACTCCCCCGGCGAAATTCTTTCCTTGCCCACCTGGACGAGCGTCCCTACCATAAGCCTCACCATCCTTTTCATAAATCCGTCGGCTTCTATTCTGAACTCCAGAATGTCTTTTCGTTTTCTGACCCCGGCGCTGAGCACGGTCCTCACGGTCGATCTTACAGTCGCGCCTGATTGCGCGAAAGCCCTGAAGTCGTGCTCCCCCACGAGCGTGCGCGCGGCTTCGTCCATTAAACGCGCCTTCAGCGGGTATGGCACGAACCAGGCCCTCTCCCTCAATAACGCGGACGGGAAAGGGCGGCTCAATATTTTATATATGTATGTTTTACTCTTCGCGGAGAGCTGGGCATGGAACCCCGGCTCCGCATCTTCCGCATCGGTTATCACTATATCCTTCGGAAGCAGCGAGTTTAGCCCCTTCTGCAGCTCGCCCGCGCTGAGCGAGGTTCCGGTCCTGAAGTTCGCGACCTGTCCCAGGGCGTGCACGCCCGAATCCGTCCTGCCCGAGCCCAGCAGCTTTATGTTCTCACCCGTTATCGTCATCAGGGAGGTCTCTAACGTTTCCTGTATCGTCGGCCCTGACGGCTGACGCTGCCAGCCCGCGTACCCCGACCCGTCGTATTCGATCGTAAGCTTGATGTTCCTCACGTCTAGATACCGCCCTTGTCGAACTTTATCCGCGGGTCGAGAACGACGTAGAGGATGTCCACGATCAGGTTCGCGAGGACGAGGATTATCGTATACATGATCGTTATCCCCATCACAAGCGGGTAGTCCCTGTTGGACACGGCCATTACGAAGAACCTCCCGGTCCCCGGTATAGCGAATATGTGCTCTACGACGAATGAGCCGGTTACGAGAAACGCCGTTATCGGGCCCAGCACCGTAACGACGGGGATGAGCGCGTTCCTCAGTATGTGTTTCGTGACTACGCGGAAGTTGCTGAGCCCCTTCGCCCGCGCCGTCCTTATGAACAGGGCTTTAGAGGTATCGAGCATGCTCGCCCGTATGAGGCGCGCGATGTAGGCCGCCGGCCCCGCCGCGAGCGTCAGCGCCGGGAGCACCACATGCGCGGGGCTTCCCCAGAGCGCCGCCGGGAGCCACCCCAGCTTCACCGAGAATATATAAATAAGCAGGGCGCCCGTTACGAAGCTCGGGACGGAAACGAGGGCCGTCGCGATCGATACGGAGGCGAAATCGACCGCCCCCCCCGGCTTTGTCGCCGACGCGATGCCGATAGCGCTTCCGAGAGCGACTGCGATGGTCAGGCTGATGAGCCCGAGCTCGACCGAGACCGGCAGAGTTTCGCCGATTATTTCATTGACTGACCTGTCGATATATTTATACGACGGGCCGAAGTCGCCTAATGTCAGGTTTTTTAAATAGGAAATATATTGTTTCCAGACGGGCTCGTCGAGGTGATACTTGGCCTCTATGTTTTTTTTGATCTGAGGGGGGAGTTTCTTTTCGGCGTCGAACGGTCCCCCCGGGAGGGTCCTCAGAAGAAAGAAGGTTATAGTCGCCACCGCGAAAATTACGAAGATACCGGTCAGAGTACGGCTGAGGACGAATTTCCCGATCAAGCCCGCTATCCTTGCTCGTCCTCTTTCTCTTTTTTCGCTATGCTGTCCTCTT
>DATIET010000221.1:0-10829 GCA_035455615.1 Thermodesulfobacteriota bacterium | reverse complement strand
AAAATAATGAGAGGGGTGATAAGGGATATCCCCGACGGGGTTTATACGTTCGAAGACGTGCTCGACGACGACGGGGCGGGCACGAAGAATATACCCCTCAGGGTGTCGATAACGGTAAAGGGGGATAAGGCGGTCGTGGATTTCAGAGGGTCGTCCGGCAAGGTGAGGGGTTGTTTAAACACGCCCCTCAGCGTGACCACCGCCGCTGTCGTTTATGTATTTCAGTGCCTGGCCCCGGAAGGAATGCCGCTCAACTCGGGACCCCTGAGGGTAATAGACATAAAGGCCGAAAAGGGCTCCATACTCAATGCCGAATTCCCGGCGGCTGTGGTCGGGGGGAACGTCGAGACCTCGCAGCGCGTCGTCGATATAGTATTCGGGGCGCTCTCCAAAGCAGTCCCCGGGAAGATACCGGCCGCGAGCTCGGGCACGATGAGCAATACCACGTTCGGAGGGGTGAACCCCGGGACCGGGAAGAACTTCGCCTACTACGAGACGATCGCAGGGGGCATGGGAGGGAGGTTCGGGAAGGACGGCGTGAACGCTGTTCAGACCCACATGACCAATACCCTCAACACCCCGATCGAGGCGCTCGAGAGGGAGCTTCCGATAATGATCGATTCCTATTCCGTGCGGAAAGGGAGCGGCGGCAGGGGCAGGTTCAGGGGGGGAGACGGCATAATCAGGAAATACAGGTTCCTCACGGACGCGACCGTTTCTCTCATAACCGAGAGGAGAATATCGGCTCCTTACGGCATTAAAGGCGGTATGAAGGGAAAGAAAGGCAGGAACACCCTCTTGAGAAAGGGGAAATCATCCGTTATACCTCCCAAGTCCACGTTCACGGTAAGGAAAGGCGACGTGCTTGAGATCAGGACACCCGGCGGGGGCGGATGGGGAAAACCAAAAAACACATGACTAATAGTAATATTGAATACCCTAAAATGAGGTACGTCGAGGTTATTCCCGCCGAGGTCGAGGGAGAAAGGATCATATGCCTGAGAGACCCCCAGAACCTGTCGGATAACATCCTCGCCGTCTCGACCGAGACCCTCAGGATATTGAGCCTCTTCGACGGGACGAAGACAATCCGCGATATTCAGTCGATCGTCATGGATAGGTTCGGAGAACTGGTGCTGTCGGACGAAATAGAGAATTTAATAAAGCAGCTCGACGAGGCCCTCTTTCTCGAGAGCGAAAATTTCAGGGACTATAAGGACCGGATAGAGTCCGGTTTTCTCGAAGCAGGGACGAGGGAGCCGAGCCACGCGGGCCTCTCCTATCCGGGCGACCCGAAGGAGCTCGAAAGGTGGTTTCAAGCCTTTTTCAGCAAGGCGGAGGAGTCCGGGTCCCATGGAAAAGCACCCGGTAAGTTAAGGGGGCTGATATCCCCTCATATCGACTACGGGAGGGGCGGCGTATCGTACGCGCTCGCATATAGAGAACTCTTCCGGGAAAACGAAGCGGACACGTTTATCATCTTCGGCACGTCCCACTACGCTGAAGTGGAAAACCCGTTCATCCTGACCAGAAAGAACTTTATGACCCCGCTCGGAGAAGCTGAAACGGACAGAAATATAATCGAGAAGCTTGAAACTGAGTGCGGATGGGATTTGTATGAGGGCGAAATATCACACCGCACCGAGCACTCTATAGAGTTCCAGGTCGCATTCCTCCAGCACATTATGAACGGAAAAAAGAAATTCAGGATCGTGCCCGTACTCTGCAACTCATTTTACAGGCTGGTCAGGGAGGGCAAGTCCCCGGCAGAGGACGAAACGATATCGGGCTTCCTCGAAGCGGTCTCGGGGATCGTAAGGGATATGGGCGATAATATCTTTATAATCGCCGGTGCCGACATGGCCCACGTGGGGCTTAAGTTTGGGGATAAAGAAGCCGTAAACGATCTAACGCTCGGCAAGATAAAGGAAAGAGACATGCTGAGCCTCTCATTCGGCGAGAAGATGGACCCGGAGGGATTTTACAGGTCGGTCGAGGGGGAGAAGGACTGGCGGAAGGTATGCGGGCTTTCCCCGATATACGCGACCCTCGCGACGATCGATGCGGAACGGGGGAAGCTGCTCGATTACGGGCAGGCGCTCGAGCCTGACACCGGATCGGTCGTCAGCTACGCGAGCATGGGGTTTTATATATAGAAGGGAAGACACAAAAACGCGAAGAATATGAAATTAACGGGGACGGTCGACAATTGGATAATGATACAGGGGTAGGGAAAGCACAGGAAAAAATGCTCAGGGATTTATTCATTCTCGATGCGCACGAGGACATCGCATTCCATTTAAACTACTACGACAGGGACTTCGTAAGCCCCGCCGTCCCCTGCATGCTCACACTCCCCTGGTTGAAGGAAGCCGGGATCGGCCTCGTATTCAACACCGTATTCGTACACCCGAAACACAAGCCGGAAAAGACGCTCGAATCGGCCCTCAAGCAGTTCGACACGTACGACAGGATTTACAGAGAACATAAAGACGAAGTCTTTCAGATAAAGACGCGTGAGGACCTCCTGAGTACAGGCTCCAACAGAAGGATAGGCTTCCTTACGCTAATGGAGGGCGCAGACCCGATAGAAGGCCCCGATAAGCTCGGGGAATTCTATGAGCGGGGAGTGAGGCTGATAGGACTTACATGGAACGATAAAAACCGTTTTGCCTCGGGGAACGAGACCGAAGATGGACTCACGGACGAGGGGAGGGAGCTGATAAAGAGAATGAACGAGCTCCGTGTCACGCTCGACCTCTCTCATATAAATGAAAAGGGGTTCTGGGAAGCCATAGGACTGACGAGTCTCATTCCAATAGCATCGCATTCGAACGCTAGGTCGCTCACGGATCACCCGCGTAACCTGAAAGACGGCCAGCTACTCGCTATCTCGGAGAGGGGGGGCGTCATCGGTATAGTGCTCTATAATCAATTCCTTAAGACGGGGGATAAAACACCCACGGTCGAAGACGTGTTCAAGCATGCGGACTACATTGTCAATCTTTGCGGCGAGGACCACGTCGGTATTGGGAGCGATATGGACGGAGCCAGGATCGAGGACTTCCCCGAAGACCTGAAAAAGATCGCGGACCTGCCGAAGATAGCAGGTTATTTCCTGGAGAAAGGATACTCCGAAGAAAGGGTGAGAAAGATAATGGGCGGGAACTTCCTGAGGGTGATCGAGGAAAACATTCAACCGGCCGCTTAAGCAATGTTTCAATTATATTGCCCGCAGAACAGCGGGATCCGCCTTATATCCTTCTGATCAGCGCGTCGGCGAATTCCATTGTGCCGAGCTTTCCGCCCAGGTCGCGCGTCCTGTCGCCCTCCTGAAGGGCGCTGTCATACGCGTTTTTTATCCTCACGGCGCAGGCGCGGAAGTCTTCCCGCCCCTCCGTATCCGCCAGGTGGTTGAGCATCATCACACCCGACATAAGGAGCGCGAGCGGGTTCGCGACGCCCTTGCCCGCTATATCGGGTGCCGAGCCGTGGACTGCCTCGAAGACGGCTTCGCTGTCGCCTATGTTCGCCCCGGGCACGACCCCTAACCCGCCGACCAGGCCCGCACAGAGGTCGCTGATCAAATCCCCGTAGAGGTTCTCGAGAAGAAGCATATCGAAAAGGGCAGGGTCCTGAACGAGCTTCATACACCCGGCGTCGATTATCATCTCCTCGTACTGGATATCGCCATATTCCTTGCTCGCTTCCTTCGATTTTCTGATAAAGAGCCCGTCCGTCAATTTCATAATGTTGGCTTTGTGGAGAACCGTGATCTTTTTCCTGTGACGGTGGCGCGCGTAGTCAAACGCCCAGTGCGAGATACGGGTGCACGCCTTCTCGGTCGCCACCTTCATGCTCATCACGACGCCCGGGGTAATGATGTTCTCTACCCCGCTGTAAAGGCCTTCCGTGTTCTCACGTATTATCACTATGTCCACGTTCCTGAACCGTGTTATAACCCCCGGAAGGTTTCTTACGGGCCTCACGGCAGCGTAGAGGTCGAGCGTCTTCCTGAGCTTTACGTTAACCGACGTGAAACCTTCGCCTATCGGGGTGGTGCAAGGGCCTTTCAACGCGACCTTGTGCTCTTTTATAGCTTCGAGGGTCTCGTCCGGCAGGACGTCCAGACCCTTTTCGAGCGCGGCGAGGCCGGCCACTCGCTCGATCCACGTGATCTCGGCACCGGATGCCTCAATAACCTTTATTACCGCCGCCATTATCTCGGGACCGATGCCGTCCCCCGGGATTATTACGATCTCTCGCTTGCTCATGCCGAATATTGAACCCTGATTTAAGGAGCTTAGCAATTCCCGGCGATCAAAAATTTGCAAAATAAACCCGCTGCACACATTTTGAACTTCACCATAGGTTCACAACTCCTTAACCGAAATCAAAGATGGTCATGTTCTACTTGTCATACATGATGATCCATTTCAGGCTTCATGCGGTCCCGAATTCCTTAAAGCTGGCCCTGCTGGTCACATTCGGGATGCTACTGGCAAGCACTGCGGTCTCGTTATTCTACGGTGAAAGGCTGCTCGGTTTCGGGGAAAGCCTTCTTACCAGCTACGGCCAGAGGAACACCGACATCATGCTGTACCTGATTACCGCCGTCAGCAGCTCTCCCCTGACATTTCCCGTCACTGCCTACGCAGTGCTCGGGACCCTGCTCGGATACGAGCCAGGGAGGCTCATAACGCTCATAGCGCTCGGGGCTGTGACAGGCTCGTCCGTATCCTATATCCTGGGCAGGTGCTTCGGGCATACGCGCTTTGTGAGAAGAAAATTCCCGGAGGTTCAGAACCACAGATGGACGAAGGGCCGCTCGCTCAGGGTCGTGAGCCTTCTGCTGTTCGGGGGAGCCATGTCGCCGATACCGGTGCACCCGATGTACGCCGCTTGCGGGATGATGCGCTACCCGGCGGTCCTCTTTATTCCGATTGTGTTCCTGGGCTGGTGGATCAGGATGGGTGCAGTCGTGATGGGGATGAAGCTTATAACCGACTTGACTATCGCTCACTAAAACGACAGCTCAGTCTTTCCTCCTGAGCGCGTTCGTCGTGTATATGCTTATCAGTCTCGCGACGAGGAACGCGATGTAGAGCTGGCCGAATACGGCCTCCAGCACGGACAGTATCCTCCCGACAGGCGTCACGGATGTGATATCCCCGTAGCCAATGGTCGCGAGCGTGGTATAGCTGTAATAGATGAGCTCGTTCGTGCTGAGCTTCGTATTTATATCCCCGCCGGAATCCTTGAAGACGGCCCCGGGCGTAATATATTCGAGGAACCCGTAGATTGAAGCCCACATTATCCCGAGGAGGAGATAAACACAGACGGCGCCGTATAACGTATCGGTCGTCACTTCTTTCGTTTTTAGAATATGCTCGAGTATAACGGCGGTCACGAAAATGAAGAAGAGCATACTCGTGAATATAGTCCTGCTCGATTTCGTGAAAGCCCACTCTGAGAGGAACCAGGGGAGCCCGAGTATTATCAGTATGAGGAGGGTGCGCCTGTTCCTGCCCACGGCATAGACCCCGAGGATGAAAACGATGCTGCTCATCGTATTAACCACAATAAATCCGTATTCAGTACCTTCGAGCAACGCCGAGAGTATAAGCAGGAGTAATATCGAGAGCATGAAATTGAACATCTTGTATTGAGTCGAGCTAAATATCAGGGCTAAGATACCAGGTCTGACGGTCCCAGACATACTAACGACCTCCGGCGGAATAATCGGGATAAATCATAACCAAATAATAGAGGATTTTGGAGGGAATCGATAGGGGAGGTGAATGCGCGGCGGGTCGCCGCGGGCATTTGGGAGTAATGCAGAATCGGAGGAGTGACGAAGGAATCGTACATGTGCACACATTGTGTGCCGCACATCGTGTGTGTGCGCAGATTCCGCGCCTCAGGACGAACGGGCGGCGGGTTGCCGCGAAAGTACGGGAGTGTAACCCGTTCATACTTCGACAAACTCAGCACGAACGGGTCAGGCTTTTTGCCGGTTTGAGCTGAGAAGTTGGAAGGAATCGTAAATTCACACTACGTGTGTGCGGGTTAGAAACGGTAAGTCATTTGAATGCTGTAATTGTTATAATCGTTATCGACGCCAGCAGAGAATGTGAACGAGAGATCGAGCGCCTCAACAAAAGAATCAGAGATTTTTTTAATTGTTACGAATGCGAGCCCCATATCGAAAAAGGAATTCAGATAGAGCTCGTTGCCCCAGAATTTCGTGTGATTAAGGAATAGCTTGAACGCCGCCGGATTCCCGAGCACCTTGAAGTCAAGCTTCTGGGTGAGGTTCCCGCCGTTACGAAGCACGTAATTCGTAAGCTCGTAACTGAGGTTGTAACCCCCTACCTTGATCCCGTCTATCGTAGTCGATATGCCCGTCATCGTCCCGAAGCCGAGGTTCGTGGAGCCGATGCTGCCCTGGAAATAATTCGTCAGGCTCCCCGAAACGAGAACCGCGAGCGCGCCCACGTCGAAAGACCCGACCCCTCCTATACGTCCCATTGGGGTGAGGCTCCACCATTTATAGGGCCTGAACTGGAATCCGGTGCCGAAGGAAGCCATGTAAGACCAGGCCGTCTCAGTCCGAGTAAGGGTTATCGGGAGGTCGAATATCCATGAGAGCTTCGGCCACCCCTTGAAATTCCACTTGTAATTTATCGGGAAATTCAGCACCTGACCGTCATAGGGGCCCGCGTTAAAGAAACCGAACTCACCGCCGAGAGTCAGAAAATTCCTGTTCCCGGGGACACGAGTCCTAGAGCTGATAAAGGGCCCGGTTATACCCGCGTTGAAATCGGACAGGAACATCCTCGTCAAGAGGCTGTTCGGGTTCCCGGCAACCGGCTCGACCGGGGAGTTAGCCACGACTATGTGAAGGAGTCTCGTGAGCTTCCCGCTCGGGGCGGTCAGGGATTCGAAATCGCCTTTGAGCCAGTCCTCGAACTGCTCCTGGCTCTCGTTGCGGTTACCGCCGTCGAAGCTGACCTCGAAATTTTTTGAAGGAATCCTGACAATAAGCACAGACGAATTCTGACGGTACTCGACTTCGAGATCGATCCCCCTGAGATCGACTCGCGCTAGCACGGCGGAATCAGCCGTGTAATCGGAAAAGAATTCATGGAGGGATTTGTTGTCGAAAAAATCGACTACCTTGAATAAGCTGTCGGTGCCTTCGAATTCGACCTCGTCGTCGACCTCTATATTTGCGATAAACAATTTATTGGCATAAGCCGCGGGAGGCCCAAGAACCACAAACACGGCTCCCAGAAATAGAAGAATTATTCTCTGGCTCATCTCTCATCCTCCGGATACCAGCTCCAATTGAATGGGCGGCCTTGGTACTTATTATTAGACATCAATTGACGGGCAACTTCAAGATGGAGGATATTAAAATGCGGGGACGGGGAGGGATATATACCCCTTCCCGTGCGGGCAAATTTTTAATGGGGAGTCCGATGCAGAAGGACCCGGGCCGCAGACAGGGAATCAATTCCGGATTATCGGGATTCCCTTACCTCTCGCTCTGCCTTACGCTCGCGAATTGTCTCGCAGCCTCGGGCAGTACCTTTTCGATATTCTCGGGCGTGGGTTCTATGTTGTTGATCTCGACTATCGCTTTGGCCATCCCTCTTATAATCACCTGACGGTCGGCATTCTCCGCATTGTAGGCTTGGGTCTGGCCCGGGGTGAGGCTCCCCTTCTGTACCAGCAGCCCCTGGTTTCCTTCCGTGACGAGGCCATGAGACAGCATCTGGTTTATTTCGGCAAGACGCTGGGACCTTCGTTTATAGGCCTGGATGACGTCGGGCATGCTGCGTATTTTCTCAGTGATCTGCTGGGCAATGTTTCCCTGGGCCCAGGCATATTCGCTGAAGTCTAGGGAAATTTCCTTTTTGATGACTAAATATTTCTTCTCGGACGAAAGTGCCGGCTGATCCGGGTACTTTCTCATGCTCTGCGGTGGGGGGGTGGCGGCTGGCTTGTTAGCATCCGGCTCCTTTTTCTCGGTACCGGAACCACCGTTTTCACCCTGCTTCAGGAACTCCTCCTCGAGGTTGGAATAAGCCTCCCTTACCTCTTCTGCAGGGAAATACACGTTGACGGTAATAGTCGCGCAGGACACGGAATAGAACACCAAAATGAAAAGGGAGGATTGCAGGGCCCCGAATAAATTTCTACTCATAATTTCACCTCGTTTATTGAGTTTCTATCGTCGGACCGCCCGTCTGCGACCTTCTGGCTATTTCCCTTATCACGGAGACCAGATGCGCAATGGAAATAGAATTCTTCACAGGGTCCGCCTGAATCGATAAGTTTTTAATACCCAAAATCGAATTAGATATAATAAATTTTTTGAATGTTATTACGCCGTCATTAATATAACCTGAAATTTCACCGTTATCATAGCTCCGCGATGAGCCCAGTATGAGCCTCTCTTTGGCGCCAAGCTTGTCGAGGAGAGCTTTCCCTATCGACCTCGGCTCTTTGCCCGAGCTTACGGACCAGAACTCGAAAGGTCCGTCTATGGTGCCGAGGTCGCCCCCCTCGCCTGTGAGCCAAACGAGACCGTTGACCCTCCCCGTTATATATTCCTGAGTCGGCGACAGCCGCTTCGAAATTGCGCCCAAGCTGATGTCGTTAAAAAGGAACGAGAAATTATAAACGCCGCCAGCTTTGTCAAAATCAAGCGCGCCGCTTGCATAGAGCTTCCCGCCGAAGATACCGGCTGCGAGCTTTATTATGCCGAGCTTCCCCCCGTCGGCTTCGAGGGCGCATTCGACGTCCTCGAATTTCAGTATGCCGTATTCTATCTCCTCGATATAAATACGGTCGGCTTCGGGGTCGGGGTCGGATTCCTTGAAAGTACGGAGGTAATTCTTATAGACCTCCCTATCGAGCGTCAACGCGCCGTCCATGAGAGAGGCCAGAGCGTTTCCGCCCTTACCCTCGTCTTTCACGGTGATGGTCCCGTTGATGCCTCTCAAAGAAAGGTCCGCGCCGCCTATATATGCGGTAAACGAGGCCCCCATAAATGAAAGGCTGCCGTTCCATGAGCCCCCGGGCTCGAACAGATTGTTAAATTCGACGTTAAAACTAGTCGCGCCGGCGACCTGCCCCTCCTTGACCGTCACAGGCATGAGGGGAGACAGGAATTTGAGGGCGCTTTTCAGGGCGAAATCCGGGAAGCTTATCGCAAGCCTCCTCGCCATGTTGAGGGAATTAGTCATCTCTCCCGAGAATTTCAACTCGCTATTATCCTTATTTCTTATAAACCCGTCATCGATGGATAATGTTTCACCCGACGTCCGGGCATTTACAGCCCCGCTGTAAAGCGCGTCGAGACCCTGTCTTTTCATATTGAGATTATCGAACCCAAGCTTCCCCGTACCTTCGGGAAGGGAATTGTCGGGAAGCGTGCCCGAGAAATCGAAATCCGCCCTCCCGAGAGCGATATCGAGGCCGCCCGAATTAACGGATGCGTTTGAGAGTCCGAGGTCGGTTACTATGCGGGCCTTCGGGCCCGAGGTGATTATATCTATCCTGCCGTTTAAATCCCCGTTCATGTATTTACCTGATATGTCATTTATAATTAGGCCTTCAGGAGAAGGGCTTACCGTCAGTTTAAGTCCCTCGATAACCTGGGAGAATATGTCAGTCTTCTCGGCCGACGCTCCACCCTCCCAACCGATTTTAGCCGTTTCGGGGTTGTTGACGACGAAGGTTCCGGATATGCCTTCGGATTTCAATTTATCTTCATAGCCGGAGAAAGTCCCATTTCTCAGCTTAATTGTATATGGATAGCCGCCCTTCCCGGCGCCGAATTCGATCCTGAAATCATCCGTCCGGAGCTCTCCGATAGAACTCACCATGGCGCTTAATTTTCGAATATCGATAAAATCCCCGCCGAACACGTAATCGGCCGACAGCGCGGGAAAGCTCACGCCCTTGAACTTCCCCCCGGTTCCGTCGATCGATCCGCTAAAGCCTCTTCTCCCGCTTTCTTCTATCTCTATGTGCTCTTTAAACTCCTCCAGGTGCAGGTCCATACCGAGCACCTGAAATCCCGTCCCCCGGGATGCCATGCCGAGTGTCCAGTCACCGCCGAGATCGAGGGAAAACAAGAGGTCGTCGATTTTACCGCCCTTGATAAAATACTGGCCGAACGACAGGTTCTCGTAAGAAAGCCCTTTGTCTTTGATTACGATTTTCCTTTCGGCCTCCGTACCCTCGGCAGGTGTGTACTCCAGATATTTCAGATCGAGCGGCCCGGCGGACCTGGCACCGGACACCTTGAATTCCCTCCCGGTCCTTGACCTTACTGTAAAATCGTTTATGGCGAATGAAATTCCCGCCCTGTACGCACCCGGATTCCCCTCGATATCGGCAGATACGGACTGCGCGGTTCCCGTGAGGTCAAAGGGCGCGATTGATTTCGGGGCTTTCTCGAGGTTAAGCCCCGCTCCCATGACGCTGCCCGAGATCCCGCTCTTACCCTCTTCGGAATAGAGCCTGAGCGAGCCCGACACCGCGCCGTCCATGTATTGGCCGTTCAGGTCGGAGAATAAAAGTTCTTTACTCTTCCAGAGGCCGCCGAGAATTATCTCTACTCCCGCAGTCAGGTCCTTTATCGTGCCCATATGCTTCTGGGCAAACTCACCCGCGGAGCACGTTCCCCGCGACGAGAAAGAGAAGCCGGACCCCCCGCTTAAATACTGCTTTACGTCCATAGCGCATCCGAGCCCGGAAACCCGGAGACTTTCATCTGCAAAAGCGAAGCCGATGCCGTCGAGAACAATATT
>DATIET010000220.1:0-3325 GCA_035455615.1 Thermodesulfobacteriota bacterium | reverse complement strand
ATAAGAAAAATTCTACAGCCCAATGATTCGAAGATCGTCCTCTGCGTGCTTGACGGCTTGGGAGGGCTTCCTAAAAACGGGAAGACCGAGCTCGAAGCGGCCTCTACGCCCAACCTCGACGAGCTTGCGAGACGCGGTGCGTGCGGTCAGCACCTCCCGGTCGCGATAGGCATCACGCCCGGTAGCGGAGCCGCTCACCTGGGGCTCTTCGGCTACGACCCGCTCAAGTACGAGATAGGGCGCGGGGTTTTGGAGGCCCTCGGTCTGGGACTCGAGCTCACGCCGAACGACATCGCGATAAGGGGCAACTTCGCCACCGTGAGATACGAAGGGGATACGCCTTTCGTCACGGACAGGCGCGCAGGCAGGATTCCCACGCAGGAGAATATCAGGATAGTTTCGCGCATCGCGGAGAAGGTGAGGGAGATAGACGGCGTGAAGGTCTCGATAACCTCGGGCATGGAGCACAGGGTGGCCGTCATATTCACGTTCCCGGAGCCCATTCCCGCGGGAGGGGACGATATACACGACACAGACCCTCAGCTTGAGGGAAAGAGCCCCCTTATACCAAAGGGGAATAACCCCAAGGCGGCCAGGGTCACAAAGGTCATAGAAAAATTTATAAATCAGGCCGCGAATGTAATACGCGACGAGGAAAGGGCGAATTATCTTCTGCTCAGAGGTTTCGCCGTTCACCCGAACCTCACTTCATATAAGGAAGCCTACGGGCTCAACGCCGCGTGCATAGCGACATACCCGATGTATAGAGGTGTTGCGAAGCTGGTCGGCATGGACGTCCTCGAGGTCGAGGACATGACCATCAAGAGCGAGATCGAAACGCTCAAGAGGGATTTCGACAAGTACGACTTCTTTTATCTCCACGTGAAAAAAACGGACAGCTACGGGGAGGACGGGAATTTCGACGCGAAGGCCAAGGTCATAGAGGAATTCGACAGCCTCGTTCCCGAGATCACGGCGCTCAAGCCCGATGTAATTGTAGTAACGGGAGACCATTCGACGCCAGCGGCTATGAAAGCCCATAGCTGGCATCCCGTGCCGATCCTCATAAGCTCGAAGTACGCGAGGGGAGGGGGGTCAGAGGGATTCGGTGAGCACGACTGCAGCAGAGGCGAGCTCGGCACTTTCAGGGCTGTCGATCTTATGACCCTGATTCTCGCCCACTCCGGCAGGCTCCAGAAGTACGGGGCTTGATTTTTTTTATTCTTTCAATTCCCTCCTTTTGTAAAGGAGGGGTAGGGAGGATTTGCTTTTCAAAACCCGTTCGTCCTGAGCTTGTCGAAGGACGTACTGATCATCGAGTCAGTGTAGAGCTTCGAACATAACTCCCCTTGAAATCTCCCCCCTTTGTGCTAATTTATCTTTTCCCTCGTGTTTATGCTAGTCTTTAACTGACGAGTGCCGAAGTGGCGGAACTGGCAGACGCGCCATCTTGAGGGGGTGGTGCCTTCCGGGCGTGCGGGTTCGACTCCCGCCTTCGGCACCATCCCTACAAATCGTAGAATTCTCAACCCCGTTCTGTTATAATCGGAATCAAATACAATCCGGATAATTGTAGGAGGTGTGTTATGACAAGGCTTATCTTAATAATTAGCGTAGTGGTATGTTCGCTTTCCTTTTTATCGGCTCAGGTTTCTTATTCGCAAGAGGCCAAGCCCATGAAGTATCTCGTTAAGGGAACTGGCGGACCGGCTTCGGCTTCCCCCGCGGACATGGATGCCTTACTAAAGAACGTAGTCCTTCCGACGTTCGATCAGCTGACTAAGCTTGAGAAGGAAGGAAAAATCACAGGCGGGGTGCCGGTCGGCGACCGTGCTCTCGTATTCATCATTGAAGCGTCGTCCAATGAAGAGGTCGATAACTTATTGCGCTCCCTTCCACTCTGGGGCGTGCTTGAATGGAAAGTCGTGCCTCTTCAGACTTTCGAGGGCCGGGCGGCTATCGAGAGTAAAATAGTCGAGGGTTCCAAGAAGGCAGAATAGTAAGGAAACTACCTATTAACTAAGCTATAAAAACCTTCTTTACGGTCAAATATCATTTCTATCAGCTTAACACCCCCTTAACATTTCCTGTTTATTATCGTGCAACTAAATTATATAATCAGTACAAAGGAGTGACTCTTATGGACCCGAATTCCGGAGCAAAACGCCTGATGGGGTACGCCTTCCTGGTGGTCTTCGCGAACGACGATACCATCAGCGCGGGCGAGCTTCACATGCTGGAGAAGATCGCGCTCGAGGACCATGTGATCGACGAGGACGAGAAGAGGATTCTAAGGACGATTTTCTCCCGCGTTACAAAGGACCAATTGGCAGACGCCGTCTGGAAGGAGATCACCAAATTCCGGGAAGATAACGGGATATAAAGTTAATCGAATAATTCATCAAAATATGCACATCTCAAACCGTTTGTCCTTTCTTTCAATTCCTTCCCCCTTGAGGGGGGAAGGTGAGGATGGGGGTGTCATCTTTCACTCATCTATAATACAAAAACCGTTCCTGTTGGTCTGAAGACTTCAGGCACGGTACAATCCTGATTACTTTTTATACAAAATGTGCAGACATTAACAGACAGGTTGAACCCCCGATGTCTAACCGAATAAATTGAATAAATATTAGTCGTGTGGTTCCGGATGGTTAGGAATCTAGAGTTCGCGGGATTAACATTTGGTATGCAAATTGCCTTATACAACCAAGTTGGTACGGTTTAATCAGCGCGCAGCGGGCGATAGATTTGCGTAAACACCCATCAGAATATAAAATAAACATAAAAGCCGTAATACCTTTAAACACCACAACAGGACATGTAGGGAGAAGTCATGGAAGTAAAGGTTAAGAAGAAATCTATGAGGGAAATAAAGGCGGGCCTGCCCCAGGTTGTAAGGGAGGAGCTCGACCTTTTCGATAACCAGATTCAGGATTATCTGTCGGGGCTTACGGGGGACATCAAGTTCCAGAAGATACGTCTCCAGCTGGGAACTTACGCCCAGCGTCAGGAAGGGGTACAGATGCAGCGCATCAAGATACCCTTCGGCGGGCTCAACTCCGTCCAGCTGAGGAGGCTTGCGGACGTTTCCGATAAATACGCGAGCGGCTTCATGCACCTCACTACGAGACAGGACGTTCAGCTCTATTACATCAAGCTCGATACGGTTCCCAACATGATGCGGGAGCTCGCGGACGCCGGTATAACGACGCGCGAGGCCTGTGGAAACACCGTCAGGAACGTAACCGCATGCCATCAGTCGGGCGTCTCTCCTACGGAGACCTTCGACGTCACCCCTTACGCCGAGGCGTTCAAGAATTTC
>DATIET010000219.1:0-7476 GCA_035455615.1 Thermodesulfobacteriota bacterium | reverse complement strand
AAGCTTTACCCCCGACATCGAGGACGATGAATATTATATAAGCGCACTGACCGTAGATGAAAGGCACAGGAGGAAAGGGATAGGCTCCCTCCTCCTGCGCCGCACAATAGAAACCGCGAGAATTAAAAACTGTAAGAGCGTAGTACTCGAGGTAGAGGGGGGCAACGAACCCGCGATCGGTCTATACAAAAAGTTCGGGTTCAGATTCTCAGGCGGCCGCGCGCCCGATGGAATTTCAGCGCCTGCCCCCCGGTCACTGATAATGGAGCTCGTGCTGACGTGAGCAGAGGGTGATATGAGCGATTTCAAGAATGAATTCAGCTGGTCGGTATCGAGGGACTCCCTTTTTAAGGAGTGCCGGCGAAAATACTACTACAATTACTACGGCTCATGGGGCGGATGGGACAAGAACCACCGGGACAAGACTACCAGGATACTGTACGTGCTGAAGAACCTCCAGAACAGGTGGCAGTGGAAGGGCTCCACCGTACATCACGAGATCGAAAGGGTATTAACAGAGCTCGTATCCACCGGCCGTCTGACAGCGGTCGAAAAATCGTTGAACCGGGTAACGGAGATGATGAGGAGCGAATTTAAATATTCGAGGGACGGTCTATATTGGCAAAAGGACGGAAGCCTCAGGAACGTGACGGCACTTTTCGAGCACGAGTATAAAACCGGAACGACCGGCGAAACATGGAAAAGGACACACGACGAAGCGGTCCAGTGCCTGGAAAACTTTTTCAGGTCCGAGGTCCTCGAAAAGATAAAAAAGCTGCCGAAAGAGAAAATAATCTCCATAGAAACCATGACCGCTTCCGCATTTTCGTTTAACCCCGAAAAGGTGTTCGTGAAGCTGGACCTCGCTTATGAGAGCGGGGACGGCGTGGAAATCGTCGATTGGAAAACGGGCGCCGGGGAGTCGGACAAGCTTCAATTCCTCGTATACACAATTTTCGCCTTTGAGGAGCTCGAAGTCCCGCTCGAGCAAATCTCGCTCACCGAATACAACCTGCTCGGAGATGGGCCCAGGACGCACAGATTCAGCGCCCATGAATTGAACGACGCCGTAGAGTATATAAACAGGAGCATCGCGGAGATGAAGGACCTGCTTTCGGACCCGGATGAAAACACTGCGGTCATGACCGATTTCCCGAGGACCGATAACGAGAGAATATGCGAGACATGCAGCTTCAAGAAAATCTGCTTCGAGCTCGATTAGGCGGATACCTAATTCCTGAGTCAGCACGTTACGATAATTCAGCCGGTTCATGCGGTCGAGACTTTCAGTTAAGATTCAAATTTCGGGTGTAAAATGATATTATAGTAATGGTGGAAGCATATGCCGGAACTGGTCAAAAAAATTAACTATTTCTTTTCCCGACAGCTCTGGCGCATAGACACCGGCTCGCTCAACAAGAGAAGCTCGATCTTCATTAACCTCATTAGGTTAGCATATGTAACTCTCAGGGAATACAGAGAAAATGAGCTGGCTTTAAGGGCGATGAGCCTCGTATACACGACGCTCCTCTCCTTGGTGCCACTGCTGGCGTTCGTAATCTCGATCTTGAAAGCCTTCGGTGTAGTCGATAGCCAGCTCGAGCCCTTCCTTTTGAACTTCCTCGAACCCCTTGGGGAAAAGGGGATAGAGGTGACGCGCAGGATCATGGAGTTCATAGGAAAGATCAACTTCGGAGTCCTCGGGGTAGCGGGCCTCCTCATGCTCATTTACACAGCCGTATCCGTTATCACCAAGATAGAAGATTCGATGAACATCATATGGAAGATACGCAAAGGGAGGAGTATCGCCAGGAGGCTTAGCGATTACATCACAACGCTAATAATCGGACCCGTTCTCCTCTTCGCCGCGTTCGGAATCACAGCCACGCTTTCAAGCAACACGGTGGTGAGCAAAATTCTCGATATAGAGCCTCTCGGTACGTTACTCTTCACCTTCGGCAAAGTAATACCGTTTGTTTTCGTAATAATCGTATTCACCGTTCTCTACATTATCATCCCGAATACGAAAGTGCGCGTTAAGTCGGCGCTGACGGGAGGGGTGGCCGCCGGCATAGCATGGCACGCGACAAGCTGGGTATTCCATCTGGCCGTCGCGTCTTCCACCAGATATGCTGCAATTTATTCGAGCCTGGCGGTGCTCGTCATTTTCATGATATGGCTCTATCTCAACTGGCTCATAGTCCTCGTAGGCGCCGAGCTCACGTTCTGCCATCAGAATCTGAAGTTCCTCACGCTCAGGACAGAGGTGTTCAACCTGAGCACGAAGCTCAAGGAAAAGCTGTCGCTGATTATCATGTATCTGATCGGATATAACTACTTCTACGACCTCGGCAGGTGGACCCTGGGATCGCTCACGGAGCGCCTCGGGCTGCCGCACGAGCCCATCGAGGAAGCGGTCAGCGACCTCACGCAGCATAACCTGATAATCGAAACCGCGGACGTACCGCCCTGCTTCGTCCCCTCGAGGGCGCTCGAAAAGATAACGCTGAAAGAAATAGTCGACGCTACGAGGACGAATTACGAGACGGACCTGGTCGAAAAAAAGTATCTATCGATGCGCGAAGTCGACCTCGTGACCGGAAAAGTGGAAAGCGCGATAAACGACGCGCTCGGCGAGACGTCGCTAAAAGATTTGGTGCAGTCCGAACAATAACAAGGCGGGGGCTGACCCCCTACCCCGCGTCCCGGCACGTCTCCCGGCCTTATATCCGGTTTCGGCTCCGGACACGGTGTCAGGAGGATCATGCGCGATCAATTACACCTTAGAGTCCCCTTATCGTTCCATAAGCCCTTGTTGCAGTTCTTGTACTTGATGCTCGTATGCGAGTATTTCCCGTTCCGGTTGAGACAATCCGCTTCCAGGATGTTGCCCTCTACATAAATGTTCTTGCAAGTTTCCTTGTAGCTCCCCTTCGGAAGACTCCCGCCGCCGCCCCCGCCGCAGGTGAGCTCGCCGTTGTTGTTCCATATGTCCTTACCGCAGTTGGAGTATTTCAACGACGTGCTGTACCAGCTCCCGTTATTTTTCTTACACTTGGCGTATAGCCAGTTCCCGTCGACATAGGCGTCCTTGCAGGTCTCCTTGTAGCTCCCTTTCGGAAGACTCGAGCTGCTGCCGCCGCACGTGAGCACGCCGTTATTATTCCAGATGTCTTTATAGCAGTCGGCGTATTTGAGCGAAGAATTATTATAGTTGCCGCTCATTTTCTGGCATCTGGCATAGAGCCATTTTCCGTCCACATAGGCATCCTTGCAGCTCTGCTTATAACTTCCTTTCGGCAGCTGTTTATCCGGTTTGGGCTTGGTGCCGTGCTTGCATGTGAGGTTGCCGTTCTCGTTCGTTATCCCCCCCTCGCAGTCGTGATACTGAATGGCCGTATTCTTCCAGCTCCCGTCCACTCTCTGACACTGGGCGGTGAGGGTCCCTCCCAGCACGCTTACCGACCTGCACGTGTCCTTATAGCTACCCGGCGGCAGATTCTGCGCGTTTGCATATACATTTGAAATTAATGAGCAAATAATTAAGGCGAATGATAAAACGGCTATACGTTGCGCTGCGTGTATATAATCCATCGTTGTCTCCTTACTATCGCTAAACTTTTCCCAAATTATACACCCGCATAACTCCGAAAAACAAGGAAGGGCGAAGATTCATGTTATTCCGATATCCCCACTGCGCCCATTAAATCGTATACCCTTCCTTTTTTAAACAATGCAACTCATGTATAATCAGGATTCCGTTATTTAACACATGGAGATCGGATGACCACGCCGGGTGTTAAGGCTCTGATATCGTTTCTTTCAGTAATACTTTTCACGATAACCTCCGGTCCCCCGGAGGCTTCCGGAGTCAATATAGGCATAGTTTTCGACGGCCCGTCCGAAATAAACAGCAGGGTGCTGGGGGCGTACAAAAAGGAAATCACCGACCTCACGGAAGGTGAATTCACAGTACGGTTTCCTGAAGACAAGATAGTCACATCCGACTGGACTTCGGCGGGGGTGGCCGCAGCAATCGAGAGGCAGCTCTCTGACCCCGGAGTCGATATGCTGATCACTCTGGGAATTATCGGTTCTACAGAGATTGCGGTCAGGACTGCATTACCTAAGCCCGTTATCGCCCCCTGGGTAATCGACCCCGCTCTATTAGGACTGTCCCCGGCGGAGGGCGGAGGGAGCGGTGTCGGAAACCTCTATTACCTGGCCCGGCCGAAGACACTCGGAAGGGATATCAAAAGGTTCAGGGAAATCGTCGGATTCAGTAAGCTGGCTATCCTGTATATGCCCCTCCTGCCCGAACTAATCCCGGGCCTGGAAAATTCCGTAAGGAAGATCTCGGCCGAAAACGATGTGGTCATCGAGCTAGTCCCGGCGAGAAAAACTGTCGGGGAAACGCTCGCGGCCATTCCGCCCGGCTCGCAGGCCGTTTACGTTACACCCTTACTCGACTATTCCGACTCTCAGATAGCGGAGCTATACGACGGTTTCATCGAAAGGGGCCTCCCGGCTTTTTCCATGCTGGGAAAGAGCGAAGTCGAAGTGGACGCCCTAATAGGCCTCACTCCCGATCATAACTTTACGAGAGAGGCAAGACGCGTGGCCCTAGTCGTGCAGAGCATACTGCTCGGCGATCAGGCGGGAAATTTCCCGGTGGAGTATTCGGAGGAAGAGCTGCTCACGATAAATATGGAAACGGCGCGGGCTATAAAATTTTCCCCGTCCTGGAGCGTATTGACCGAAGCGGCCCTCATAAATGAAGAACCCGCGGAAAAGGGAAGGACCATCACCCTCGAGCAGGCTGTGAACGAGTCGGTCGAGGTGAACCTGGACCTCCTGGCCGCGGACCAGTTCGTCGCCGCCGGGGCGCAGGATATCAGGCTGGCAATGGCCGAGCTGCTCCCGCAATCGGACGTTTTCCTCGACAACACATACATCGACAAAGACAGGGCGGAGGCTAGCCTGGGCACCCAGCCGCAGCGCGACCTGAGCGTTGGGGGGAACGTGAGCCAGCTCATCTACTCCGAGAGAGCCTGGTCGAACCTCACCGTACAGAAGCGGATTCAGGAGTCGAGGGAGTTCACGCGCGACGAAGTCAGACTGGACATTATAGCGGCTACGGCGATAGGATATCTGAACGTGCTCCGGGCAAAGACCATAGAAAGCATCCAGAAAGAAAACCTGAAACTTTCAAAATCGAACCTCGATCTGGCTACGGTAAGGCGGGACATAGGCGTTGCCAGCCCCGCTGAGGTTTTCAGGTGGGAGAGCCAGATATCGTCTGACCGTATACAGGTAGTAAACGCCGAAGCGGACAGGAAGAATACGGAGATCCTCGTGAACAGGCTCCTCCACAGGCCGCAGGGAGAGGAATTCGCAACGGTGGAAACGGGGCTCGAAGACCCCTCGCTCCTCGTGAGCGACCCGAGGCTCGAGAGGTTCGTCAGTAATCCCGAATCGTTCAGGGTCTTCATGGACTTCATGGTCAGCCTCGGACTCAAGCAATCGCCGGCTATCGCAACGATAGATTCCGAGATCGCGGCTCAGGACAGGATACTCACCTCCACGAAGAGGGCCTTCTGGTCCCCGACTATATTTGCCTTCGGGGAGCTGAGGCAGTTCCTCTACGAAGGGGGCGCGGGGAGCAGCATAAACATTCCGGACAACTTTCCCATCGATATTGCGAGGGCCGACGATACCGAATGGGTCGTGCAGCTCCAGGCTTCGTTCCCCCTGTTCAGGGGCGGGGCAAAGCTGGCTGACTACAAAAAGGCCAGGAGCCAGCTGTCACAGCTGAGATTCGAAAGGGACTCGACGGCCGAGAAGGTAGAAGAACAGATAAGGACTGCGCTCAACCTTTCGGGGGCGTCATATCCGAGTATCGGGTTCGCGCTCGACGCAGCGGACGCAGCGCATAAGAACCTCGAGCTCGTCACCGACTCCTATTCACGCGGAGTCGTATCCATAATAGACCTGCTCGACGCTCAGAACGCGGCGCTCTCGGCCGATCTCAACGCCGCGAATTCGGTCTACAACTTCCTGATCGACTTGATGAACCTGCAGCGCGCGGCCGGGAAGTTCGAATTCTTCACCTCACCGGAAGAGAGGGACGAGTTTTTCAGGATGCTCGACGCGTTCTATAACCAAAGGTCCGGAACGAGTGAAAATAACGGTGCCGGAACTAATGATCCGGCCACGAAATAGACTTGACAACAGATACTATGAATCACAGTTCGAGGGATGAAGCATGAGAAGATCGACAAAAAAATCACATTTGAGAATAATTGCCGCGGCGGCCCTAATCTTAATCCTCGGCTCATGCGGTGGAGATGATGAAAACCAGACGCCTGTGCAGGTAATAAGACCAGTGAAAACCATAATACTCGGCGGAGAGCAGGGAACAGGGAGGAGCTTCCCGGGCAAGGTGCAGGGGTCCCAGAGGGTGAACCTCTCTTTCAGGGTGCAGGGACCGTTAATCGAGTTCCCCGTGAACGAGGGAGACGAGGTCAAACAAGGCCAGCTCCTTGCGAGGCTCGACCCCAGGGACTATCAGATAGCTCACGACGAAGCATACGCACAGTTCGTAGAAGCACAGGCTGACTACAAACGATACAAGGACCTCTACGAACGGAACGCCGTGCCCGTCGCCGATCTCGACGTCAGGAGGGCAAAGCGCGACACGGCGCAGGCAAAGCTCGATTACGCAAAGGCGAACCTCGACTACACGTACTTAAAAGCACCCTTCGGCGGGTATGTCGGAGCCAAATTCGTTCAGAACTACCAGGAGGTAAGGCCGTTCGACAACATACTTAGCCTCCAGGACCTGAGCAAAGTGGAGATCGTTATCGACCTCCCGGAAAACATCCTCGCTTCCACCAAGAAAGGGGACGTGGTCCAGTTATTCGCGACGTTTCAATCCGCGCCCGGCGAAAACTTCCCTCTGCAGATAAAAGAGGTGAGCGCCCAGGCCGACCCCAGAACACAGACATACCGCGCCACGCTGAGCATGGATCAGCCTGAGACGATCAGGGTGCTGCCGGGAATGACGGCGCAGGTCCACATGGAGGGGAAAACGAACAACATCGACAACGGGGACTATTTTATAATTCCGGCGGTAGCGGTCGTGACAGGCGACGGGCCCGACCAATATGTATGGGTGGTGGATCAAAACGACCTTACAGTTCACAAAAGGATAGTTAAAGTCGGGGCGGTAACCGGACAAAAAGAGATTGAGATATTAGGCGGACTCAAAGCGGGCGAGATGATCGCTGTGACAGGCATGACCCAATTGAGAGAAGGCATGCAGGTTACGCTCCTCGATTAGCGGCAATAAAACTATGAAGGTTTTTCCCGAATGAAAATAGCGGAAATTTCGATAAACAAAAGCGTCATTACGATAACGCTCACAATCGTCCTCATCTATGCCGGGTTCAAGGCTTTTCAGAGCCTGCCCAGGCT
>DATIET010000218.1:0-8493 GCA_035455615.1 Thermodesulfobacteriota bacterium | reverse complement strand
ATCTTCTGAAGCAGGCTCTCCGCTTTCTCCCTCGCCTCCTTGAGGGACTTAATGGCTTCGTCCTGGTTCGATATCGCCTTCGAGAGCTCGTTCCCGCCAAGGTTGTCAGAAGCCCTACCCATGTGGTTTTCGGCGTCGGCGAGGTCTTCGCCAATCCCGGGGCTGAGCAGCATCTCCTTCCTCAAGTCCTCGATCTCGTCCCCGAGCCCGCCCGTCTCCTCCCTGATCTCGTCCTGCCTCTCCGCCATTCCGGAGGATTCGGGCGCATCGTTATCGGAGCTGAGGAGTCTCTCGAGGTCCCTCGCGATCTCACCTGCGATCCGCTCCGAGTTCCCTAGCTCGTCCCTCGCGGCTTTCAGGTTGCCGACGCCCGCTTCGCCCAGGTCGAGGAGGCCCTTCGCCGTCTCCGCTGCGTTCTTCGCGTTCTTGTGGGCCTCTATCATCTCCATCGAGTCAAGCCAGTTCTTAAGCTCCTCGGCCTTCTGTGCGAGGGTGTCGAGGAGATAACTACCCTCGGGCGAGCTTTCATTCGCTCCATTCCTGGCGACCTTAGATTTTGCCTGCGAGAGGTTCTTTATTATCTCTTCTACTTTCTCTTTCTCCATGTCTATAAATTTGCGGAGGTTATCGCTCCCCGAGCCGTTCTCTTTGAGGAGGGAATCCTTGAGTCCCTGAGTCCTGTCCTTGAGCCCCGTCTCCTCCCTCTCTAGACCCTCTAGCCTTGCTATGATCTCGTTCAGCTTCGACATGTCCTGAGAAAAGGACGACATGCCGTATGACTGCACGCCGCTCTCGAGCGAGGCCATCATACCCTGGAGGCTCTCCGCGAGACCCGCCAGCATCTGCATCGCCTTCTCGATATTCCCTTCCTTCATGAGCTTCGATATCTCGCCGAGCTGCTTCTCCATATCTATCGACTTAAACGCATCCTGGTTGAGGAAACCCTCCTGTATGTCCCCGCTCATGGCGCTCATCTTCCGGGCAAGCTCGGACATGAGCTTGTTAAGCTCCGCGAGCTTCTTCTCGATCTCGGCCTTTAAGGCCTCGTCGCCCGTCTCGCCGAGCTTTTTCATCATTTCCGAGAGCTCTGCGTACTCCTTCATGAGCTCTTTTGCCGAAAGGAGCGAGTCCCGGAGCTTCTCGCCCTTTATCATTGAGTCGAGGAAAAGTATGTCCTCCTCGAACTCGGCGATCTCCCTCTGCATGAGCCTGCCGGCGCGGGGTATGTCTATGCTCGCGAAATTTTCGAACATGCCGCGACGTTCCCCGAGGAGGTCGTCTATTCTCACGTCCATATTGGCGAGCCCCGCGAAGTAGGTGTAATCGGAGCGGTTGTCCTCCTTCATGCTTTCTAGTGTTTTCTTGAGCGTCACGGATGCGCTCTCAATGCTCCCCGTTAGCTTCCGCTGCGTCTCCAGCATCTCTTCTATATTGACTGAGCCGAGAGTCCCCGTGCTTTCGTCCGCTTCGGGCGCGTTCTTCCCGGTGAGAGAGCTTTTTTTCACCCCGCCGGAGATATCTATTTCGTCTCCCAGTACGCCAAGCATCTCTTCCATGAGCCGCTCGGCCTGCCTCATGACGTCCCTGTGCACCCCGGACGCGTCCTTGAGCCTTACCGTGATCGCGTTCGAGACCCCTGCCTTGTGTCCAGAAACCGAATCGTTATCGATCGCTTCTACGCGGAGCTTCAGTGTGCCGCCGGCCGTGTCCAGTCCCCCCGTGTCGAGCGTGTACCTGCTGTTATAAGATAGCGGGGATTCCTTCGCCTTTCCGATGAGCTTGCCCGACTTGCCTCCGTCCCCTTCCCACGTAAGCCTGAATTCGGTGAGCCCGTAGTCGTCCCGCGCGTCGTAATTGATTTCTATCCTGCCGCCCGAGTCCTCCACAATCTCTCTTCCCTGAGGGCTGCTTATAGCGATTTCGGGTTTCTTGTCTTCGCTCGACGTGATTTTGTATTGCCTCGACTTGAGCCCGCCGTTCTCGCCCGTTATCAGGTAGCTCCCGTTCCCGAGGACCTGGAATTCGGCGGTTATCTTTCCGTCCTTCATGATTACCGGATAAGAAGCTCCGTTTTCGGTCGAGAGCTTCCCGCCTCCGAACCTTCCGAGCGGCTTTGCGGTGAACCTTACCCTCGCCCCCTTGAGGGCTTCTATATCGCCAGTGCTGTTCTTGATCGTCCGGGGCGGGATCTTCGAATATTCGGGATAGGTGAGGCTTATCTCGATATCCGCGAGCCTGAGGTTGGGCCCGCCCGAGGAGGGAGTGAATTCGGGGCTGAATAAATAACCCGTGAATTCACGGGGGGCTATGAAAAGCGCCGCCGCCGTGATGACGGCCGCGCCCGCAACCGGGAGCGCATACCTCCTGAGCTTCCCGATCGGGAATAGTGTTTTCAAGTCGATGGATTCGAGCTTCCCCGCGACGCTGCCGATGTGAGCGAGGGCCAGGGTCTCGGATGTGCCGCGCGTATTATCCCCGGCTTTGACCGCTTCGCCCAACTCAAACGCAGAGAGCGTGTCCTCTCCGAGCCCCGCCTGGGTTTTCTCTAGCTCTGTAAATGTATCCGCGCTCGACTTGTTGTTGATTAGGGGCAGGTAAATAAACCTGTATACGGCGATAACGAGGCTCGATACCAGCGCCGCCTTGAGGAGTGCGTAGTATACAGGGTCGCCTGACGGTAGAGAAAGGAGGGATACGGTCGTAAGGGCCGCAAAGAACACGAGAGTCGAGAACGCAAGTCCTCTCAAGAGCAGGAATTTCCTCCTCTTTTTCTCGAGTCCGCCTATCAGTCTCCCGAGCTTTTCCCTGGAATCGGCTCTCCTCATGTATGAAAAAGGTTACCTCACACATCCCCCTAAAGGAAGTTGGTACCGTCAATTTACTATGCTATCCTAATCGGTCGCCGTATATATGGTGAATTCTGATGGGTTACAAGAAGCTGCTTACGAAGAGAATGGAATTTTCCGCCTCCCACCGGTACTGGAACCCGGGGTGGAGCGAGGAAAAGAACCGGGCGGTGTTCGGGAAGTCTGCGGGTCCCTACGGGCACGGGCATAACTACAATTTGGAGGTGACCGTGGAGGGGGAAGTCGATCCCGAAACGGGGATGATAATAAACCTCTACGACCTCAAGACCCTTATGAACGACGTGCTCACCGGGTTCGACCACAAGCATCTGAACGACGACAGCCCTTTTTTCAAGGAGCTGATACCGACTACGGAGAATATAGCGCGCGTGCTCTGGGACATTTTCGAGGAGAGGCTCGGGGATAACGACAGGTGCTCTCTTTACAGGATAAGGCTCTATGAGACGCCCGATCTCTACGTCGATTACTGGAGGGAGCGGCCATAAAGGAAATGGTTTCCGTCACCAGGAGATACCGCTTTTCCGCGGGGCACAGGCTCTACATCAAGGGGCTTTCCGACGAGGAGAATCTGAGGATATTCGATACGTGCTCCAACCCGAACGGGCATGGGCACGATTACTATCTGGAGGTGAGGGTCGCAGGCCCTATAGACCCCGATACGGGGATGGTTATAAACCCCGGAGAGCTCGACCGGACCGTGGGAGACGCGCTCGGGGAGCTCGACTACAAGCGGCTCGACATAGAAGTCCCGTATTTCACCGAGCGTCAGCCGACCGGGGAGAATATCGCCCGATACCTGTGGGAGGGACTCAGGGGCCGCCTCCGTGAAAGGCTCGTCCATCTCAGGCTGAGCGAGACGTCGAGCAGCTATTTCGAATTTTTCGATGAGGAGGGTTATCCGTATGAGCGTTGAAACGGCCGTGAGGGAGATACTCGTAGAGATTGGAGAAGACCCGGAGAGGGAAGGACTCCTCGACACGCCCGACAGGATGGCGGACATGTTCAAGGAGCTGACGTCGGGGTACAGGGCGTCCCCTTACACGATAATCCAGGAAGCACTCTTCAATATCAAATACGACGAAATGGTTGTGGTGAAGGATATAGAGTTCTACAGCCTCTGCGAGCACCATATGCTGCCCTTCTTCGGCAGCTGCAGCGTGGGATACATCCCCAACGGGAAGATAGTGGGCCTGAGCAAGATACCGAGGATAGTCGAAGTGTTCTCGAGGCGTCTCCAGGTGCAGGAGAGGATGACCGCGGAGATAGCCGACTTCCTCATGGAGGTGCTTAACCCGCTCGGGGTCGCCGTGGTGGCCGAGGCCCGGCACCTCTGCATGGCTATGAGGGGGATAATGAAGGCCGACGCCAGCATGCTCACTAGCTCCATGCGCGGGGCTTTCAAGAAGGACGAGAGGACGAGGAGCGAATTCCTGAGTTTCATAGGCAAGCACGTCTGACCCCGGACGGGATAGAAATAATCCATACCTCGTATATAATTAACGCCTGAGACACTAATAAAAAAGGGCTAACTCGGGATGCAGCGCATCATAGTAGTCGGACTCAGCCATAAGACCGCCCCTGTAGAGATAAGGGAGCGCTTCTCATTCAACCAGGAAGAGCTCGAAGACGGGCTCGCGACGCTCTCCGCGAAGAACCATATCGAGGAATGCATGATCGTCTCCACCTGCAACAGGGTGGAGGTTTACGCAGTCTCCGAGAACGCCGACGGGTGCGTCGATAGTGTGAAGGAATTCCTCTCAGAGTTCCATTCCATCGCCGAGGACGCTTTTTCCCCTTATCTATACGTTTCGATAGGCCATATGGCGGTAAGGCATTTTTACAAGGTCGCCTCGGGCATCGACTCGATGGTCGTCGGGGAGCCGCAGATACTCGGCCAGATCAAACAAGCGTATAAAACCGCAGTGATAAAAAACACAGCCGGGCTGATACTCAACAGACTTTCTCACTCCGCGTTTTTCGTCGCCAAGAGGATCAGGACCGAGACGGGGATCGGCTCGAGGGCCGTGTCGGTTAGCTACGTGGCTGTAGAGCTCGCGAAGAGGATATTCGACAAGCTCACGCGGAGGAAGGTGCTTCTCATCGGGTCCGGCGAAATGGCGGAGCTCGCGGCGAGGAACCTGATCCGGGCCGGTATCGGGGAGCTTATAATCGCGAGCAGAAATTTCGACAACGCCGCTCAGCTGGCGGAGAGGTTAAACGGTCAGCCAATTATATTCGAAGAGGTTTTCTACAGCCTGAAGGACGTGGACATCATCATAACGGCTACCGGCTCAACGGAATTCATACTCAAACCCCAGCACGTGAAGGAAGCGCTCAAGCTCAGGAACAACGAGCCAATGTTCATGATAGACATAGCGGTCCCCCGCGATATAGACCCCAGGATAGGCGAGCTTGCGGACGTATATCTTTATGATATCGACGACCTCAAGAGCGTGCTCGACGATAACATCAAGTCGAGACGCGACAACGCCGGGAAGGCCGAAGAGATAGTTATCGAAGTGGAAAAGGCGTTTCAGGCCTGGCTCAACGGCCTGAAGGTGGTCCCTGCCATTATCGACCTCAAAAAGAGGTTCGAGCAGATAAAGATGAGCGAGGTCGAGAGGGCGCTCGCCAAGCTCGAAAATTATTCCGATAAGGATAAGGACGTCATCAGGCTGATGGCGTCACGCATAATCGGCAAGATACTCCACGGCCCGCTGACCAATCTGAAGAAAGAGGCTTCTACATCGCGCGGGGCACTATACGTCGATTCGGTAAAGAAGCTCTTCGAGCTCGAAACCGAGATCATGCTCATTGTCGAAGAAGAGGAAGATGAAGCGACCCTTCAGGATTGGAACTAGGGGGAGCCTGCTTGCCCTCTGGCAGGCGAATTTCATCAAAGACCTCCTCCTTGCAGTCCGCCCGGACCTGCACCCCGATATCCGCATAATAAAAACGACAGGAGACAGGAATCTCGACTCCCCTCTGTCCGAGATCGGGGGTAAAGGGGTATTCGTGAAGGAAATAGAAGAAGCCCTCCTGTCGGAAGAAATCGATATTGCCGTTCACAGCATGAAGGACCTCCCTGCGGTCCTCCCGGACGGCCTCGCTATCGGTGCGGTCGCACCCAGGCACGACCCGAGGGACGCCCTCGTCTCAAACGGCGATCTGAAGCTTATAGACCTGCCCCCGGGGACCAGGGTGGGTACGGGGAGCTTAAGGAGGGGCGCCCAGCTCCTTAACCGTATGCCGGGGTTGAGGATAGTGCCGATTAGGGGGAACGTGGATACGAGGCTCAGGAAGTTGAGAGAAGGGGAGGAGTATGATGCGATTTTGCTCGCGGCGGCGGGACTCGGGCGTATGGGACTCTCCGAGGAGGCGTCCGAAATCATTCCGGCCGACGTAATGGTGCCTGCCCCGGGGCAGGGGATAATCGCGGTCGAGTGCAGGGATGGTGACGTGGCGACGAGGGATATAATATCCATGATCAATCACGCCCGGACCTGGACGGCCGGGTCGGCCGAGAGGGCGTTCCTCAGGAGGCTCGGAGGGGACTGCAACATCCCGGCCGGGTGTTACGCGGAGACGGACGGGGATAAGGTCTCCGTCACGGGCATACTAGCGTCCCACGACGGGAGGACCTTGATCAGGGAGCGGTCCTCTGGAGCAGCTAAAGACGCCGAGGGTATAGGTCTCAGGCTCGCGGAGCTTATACTCGGTAAGGGCGGGGACAGAATTACCGGGGCCCGCTGAGAATTCCCCGGTCATTTCCATAGCATCACATTCAGGTTTCATCTATTTTTTCGCGTCCTTTCTAAAATCCGGGCTTTCATGTTAGTATTACTATTCTATAAGGAGTACGCTGTGCTTTACCTTAACCCTTCCGAAGTCCCTTTCGCTTTCCTCGACGTAGAAACAACCGGTCTCGACCCGTCTCAAGGGGACAGGGTCTGCGAGATAGCTGTACTTAAGACTGTAAACGGCAGCGTCGTGGGCGAGTTTACGACACTCGTGAATCCGGGCAGGTCTATACCGCAGAGCGCGGTGTCGGTGCACGGAATAACGGATATGATGGTGAGGAGGTCCCCCTTCTTCAGGGACATAGCGAAGGACCTGCTGGCCGCGATAAAGGACTCCGTCATCGTCGCTCATAACGCAAGGTTCGACCTCGGATTTCTGAACGTGGAGCTCGGGAACCTGAGAATAGCGCTTCCGGCAAATAATGTGATAGACACGCTCGGGATAGCGAGGAGGTATTACACCTTCCCCAGCAACAGCCTGGGGCAGATCGCCAAGTATATCGGGCTTCCCGCCGATAGCGGGCACAGGGCGCTCGCCGACGTGATGACGACCAGGGACGTCTTCCAGTATTTCCTCACAGACCTCGGCAGGAGGGGGATAAGGCTCAAAAGGCTCAAGGACATAATGAAGCTCCAGGGAAAGTCCGTGGAGCTCGAGAGCAGGAAGGAACTCGTCCTTCCGGTGGAGATAGAGCAGGCGCTCCGGGCAAAGGGGAAGCTCCGTATCAGGTACCTATCGGCTTACAACGAAGAGACGACGACCCGCGTCATAGAGCCCTATGATATAAGCGTCACCAGGGGGAGCACTTACATCCACGCGTTCTGTCATTTGAGAAAGGAAAGGTGTACCTTCAGGCTCGACAGGATACTCGAATTTAAGACTGTAACTTCCTTAAAAAACTGATCTGCTACTGTATTACCCGATGTATAGTCCCGGCTTCGCCGACTGCGCCTTTATTTCCGTCGGCAGGGGTCTCCGGCAGGGATTCCGGCTGCTCTGTGCCGGTATTCTTCGAGCTGTCGCCGGGCTCCGCGTCCTTGTCCAGCATGTCGGCTGAATCCGAGTCGGGCACTTGCCCCATGTCGAGCTTGAGGTCGATTATCTCGGCTTCGAGCCTCTTCGTTCGGGCGATCAGTCTCTGGTTTTCGATCTTGAGGTCGTTTATTTGCTCTTTGAGGTTAGTGACGTATTTTTCGAGCTCCGTGCTGTCCTTCTTTATCTGCTCGAGCTCTTTCTGGGTTTCGGTAAGCTCGGAGCCGGCCTCCGGGGTTTCCTGAGTTTTATCCCCGTTCTCGCACCCGGCGAGTACCGAAACCGAGAGAAACAGGGCCGCCGCAAGTAGGAATGCGTTTAGATTTCTCATCATATATTCTCCTCTGTAGTGATAATCCCGACTGATAATTTACTCTATATTTATTAGGTGTAAATGTCAATGAAAAGAGAGAATCCGGCGTATGTTACAGAGAAAACTTGACAGTATGGGGAATATCCCATACCCTTATCCTTCCTAATCAGACGCGGGGTGGAGCAGCTTGGCAGCTCGTCGGGCTCATAACCCGAAGGTCGGAGGTTCAAATCCTCCCCCCGCTACCAACAGAAACCCACTGCAAACAGCGGGTTTCTGGCGTTTTGGGTCTCGGGGGGTAGGCGATGTCCTGTCGCTTTTGCAACCAAAGTGCAACCGGGTGCTCGTCCCCAGGCCGACCCTGACCGGAGCGGCCTCCGCGGGTGCACCTTCAGGGCTTGTGTGAACGAGTACGCCTGGCGGCACCCACCTGCGTGATAACCCTTTTGCGATGTTCCTAACCGCGATTCTCAAGGCAGC
>DATIET010000217.1:0-4176 GCA_035455615.1 Thermodesulfobacteriota bacterium | reverse complement strand
TGCATACGCCTGTTCATACCAGGCGGCAAGCTCGGGATTATTACCTTCACCGCCGATGCCATATGCGCCAAACGGTATCGTCAGCAATAAAAACAAGAAAACGGATAGCAGTAATTTTTTAATTTCCCGTGTCTCCCTGATGTGACAATTCAGGCTCGGTTCGCTTTACCATACATCATTTATTCTAAACTAAAGACTAGCAAGGTGTCACTTAAATTTATTCCCCAAGACAGTCATTACATATCCCTCACCCCCTCTTGCCCGGAAGCCTCCTGAAGCTTATAGCGACCCTGTTCCAGAAGTTCATGTCAGCGATCACGAGCGTCAGGTCAATGAGCTCCTTTTCCGGGAACTGCGCGCTGACGGCTTCGTATGCTGAATCGGGCGCGTGAGTGTCCTTGATCAGCGTTACGGTTTCCGCCCATTCGAGCGCCGCGCGCTCCCTCTCGTCATAGAACGGGACCTCCCTCCACACGACGAGGCAGTCGATGCGCTGCTGCGTCTCCCCTTCCCTTCTAAGCTGGTTCGTATGCAGGTCCACGCAGTAAGCGCAGCCGTTTATCTGCGATATGCGGAGCTGCACCAGATACCTGAGTCTTGGTTCGATCGATGAATTTTCGAGATAATTGGCCCCGGAAGAGAAGGCCTTTATAGCCTCGGGCGCCGTCTTTATGTAAGATGCTCGTTTAATCATGCATTGTCTCCCGTTTGCTCTTATATCTTCATAAATATCAACGGAAGATGCGCATCTCACAAGTATTATTTCCCGGACCGGGGAGCGGGGCGTGTAAAGGATGAAGACCGCTCCATCCTTCCTTCCACGCATTCCACGAGAAATCCACCCGGCAAATGACAACTAATAGCAATCATTGACAACGAATGATGAAATATTATAAGATTTATTGAAGAGTAACCTAAGTCCAATATGGGGAGGTATTATAAGATGGGCGAGAGAAAGGTTATGGACTGCGGGAAGAATCCAAGCAATACCAACTGCACTCTCAGGATCAGCGGGAAAGAGGAAGAGATAATACCGGTAGCGATCTACCATGCAGTCACGGCGCACGGTCATAAAAATACGCCCGAGCTGGAAGACCAGATGAGGTCGATGCTCGAAGACGAGTAGGCTATCAGGGACTGCCTGGAGACACCAGCTAACCGCCTGAAAACAAAGAGTATTTTCCGGTACTAGTCGAGCCGGTCATCCAGGGTTTAAATCTTTTACCCATTCAATCCGTAATTACAGCCCTTGCCGGGCAACGGAACTGACGTACGCATCCCGGAAGCGGTATTAAAAACTTATTTCATTTCACCAAATATAATCCGCCGGGCTTTAAAGAGCCGTAGAATTACTGTAATTTCAACAGCCGGAACGAATCATCCTATCAGACGATAGGTGCCCGCGTACGCGGGTTCATACGATAAAGGAGGAGTTAGATGAAGTACCTTGCCAGGATTGAAAGTTTTTTGATGCTTGCATTGATTTTATCCGTTTTTATGACAGCCGGATGCGACGAAAACAACGGCAGTGGAGACGGCGTCACGTTCCCGCCCCCCAACCCGCAGTTAATCAGCATAGCCCAGAGGGGACAGAAGGCGCCAGACGGTCAGGGGACGTTTATACAATTGGAACGCCCGGTGGGGCCGAGCGATACCGGCTGGGTTGCCTTCAGGGCTGTAGAGCGCGTCAGTGAGGACACGCTGAGATTGGTTCTTTACACGGGCGACGGTAACGTACTTTCGGAAGTGGCGAGGAACGGAGACCCGGCCCCCGGCGGAGGCTTTTACGCGGACTTTCCGCAGAATATCGGAGTGAACGATCAGGCGCAGCTCGCGTTTGTAGGCACGACGGGCGAATCGCCCGACGATAAGTTCGGCGATACGGACGGCTACTATCTGAGCGGTAATGACGGGATACTTGCGCTCGTCCGAGAAGGGGACGCAGTACCCGGCGGAGGCACGGTATCCAAGCTCTGCATACCCGGTCTCCTCGGCTGTTTCTACAGCTATGGCGGGCTCAACGAGAATGGGCAGATCGCGTTCGCGGCAGTGCTGACAGGTACGAGCGAAGACATGGCGTTATTCCTCGCGGGTACCGACGGTCTTACAGAGCTCGCGCGCAAAGGCGACCAGGCGCCTGACGGGAACGGTGTGTTCGACGGCATCTTCAGTGTTACGGGGCCGAATGAAAGCGGGCAGGTTGTGTTTATCGCCGGCATATCAGGAACGTCGGGAGGAGAAGACGACAACGAAGGCATATACATCGCGGACGCACAGGGAGTGATAAAGCTCGCGCGCGAGGGTGACACCGTACCCGGCGGCAACGGCACGTTCGGCGACTTGGATTTCGTGACAGGAATCAACGACAGCGGGGAGGCGGCGTTCAGAGCCGTACTGGACGGCACGTCGGGAGGCGATGAAGATAATCTGGCGCTCTATATAGCGAGCGGGAGCGGCATAATGGAGCTGGCGCGCACAGGCGATCCCGTGCCCGGAGGAGGGGGCGGGATCATAGACAGCATTTATCCTACTAATCCAAACGAGAGCGGCGAGGTCGCGTTCGCGGCATCGATTATCGAAGGCGACGAGGGTCTCCCGAATGACTCGGGCATCTTTCTCGCGGGCCCCTCGGGTATTACCAAGCTTATCCGAGTAGGCGATTCCGGCCCCGGCGGAGAGGGCCTCTTCACGGGGTTCCTCCCCGGAGGACTTAACGACTCGAACGAGGTTATATTCAGGGCAGGACTGTTTCGGGAGGATATGGAGGAGCCATTCGCTAAAACGCAGCCGGGCCTCTACCGTGTAGGTCCGGGGGGAAGCGTAAAGGCGCTCGCCGAGGCTTTCCAGCCCGTGCCGCCCGACGGCTCGAAGCTCATTCAGACAATAGAGAACAGGTTCCAGGGCCCGAATAACAGCGGTCTCGCGCTCTTCCAGTCTATTCTCATGAGCGCGGAGCAGCTACGCACGAACAACGGTTTCGGCATCTTCATTGCCCAGTGAACATAATTAGTAACTTAAAGGGAGCGATCGCATGTATAAATTCACCAAAACAGTTTGTGTAGTATTAATCTCAGGCCTACTGTTTATATTGACAATCGGCGGGTGCGAAAACGGCGGGGGCGGGGGCGATGACCCGTTCCCTCCCCCTAATGCGCTCGCGACCAGGCTGGCACAGAGGGGACAGACCGCGCCCGACGGACAGGCGACTTTTATCGGCTTCCTTCGGCTTGCGGGCCCGAGTAAGGGCGGCCTTGTGTCCTTCTTATCTCTTGAGAGAATCACGGAGGACGTAAGGAGGCTGGTCCTTTACCTGGCCGATACAAGCGGGCTTACGGAAGTGGCGAGGAACGGCGAACCGGCTCCCGGAGTGGGCATATTCAGGGACTTCCCGCAGATTATCGGAGTGAACGATCAGGCGCAGGTCGCGTTCGTCGGCAGGACAGCCGAATCGCCCGACGATCTTTTCGGCGATACGGAAGGATATTATCTCGGCAGTGAAGTAGGAATAGAAGTGCTCGTCCGCGAAGGCGACGCCCTCCCCGGCGGAGGGACTATATTCAAACTCTGCATACCGGGCTTCCTCGGCTGCGCTTACAGATACGGCGGGCTAAGCGGGAACGGCCGGATAGCGTTCGTGGCCGCTCTTGCGGGTACGGACGACGACAGGGCGTTATACATCGCCGATTCGTCGGGAATCACCGATCTCGCGAGAAATGGCGACCCAGTGCCCGGCGGCAACGGCGTGTTCGAGGACTTCTTCGATCCTGCGGGACCGAATGAAAACGGCCAGGTCGCGTTCATCGGACGCATATCGGGCTCGTCAGGCGGCGAAAACGACAACGAAGGCATCTACCTCGTCGGCGAGGGCGGCATCATAGAGCTCGCGCGCGAGGGAAACCCGGTGCCGGGCGGAAACGGCTCTTTCGGGAATTTCGGAATCCTCTCAGGAATCAACGACAGCGGCGAGGCTGCGTTCAGCGCGCACCTCGACGACACTTCAGGGGGCGAAAGCGATAACGAAGCGGTCTTTCTCTCGAATGGAGACGGAATAACAGAACTTGTACGTAAGGGAGAGCCCGTTCCGGGCGGAGGAGGCGGCGTGATAGACAGCGAATTCTTTCCCAGGGGTCCGAACGAAAACGGCGAGGTCGCGTTCGGCGCGGGAATCAGAAACGG
>DATIET010000216.1:0-3819 GCA_035455615.1 Thermodesulfobacteriota bacterium | reverse complement strand
GCACACGAGCGTATCGATTCCTGTAAAGGCGTCCCTGTAGCTCAGGAACGCGTCCCTCAGCACCGCGCAGCTGTATATGTAGCAAGGGGTCCCGGCGGCCTCCGCGATCTTTCTTACGGGGACGTCCTCGACATAGAGCTCACCGTCTCTGTATTGATAGGAATGGTGCATTGTCCGAATTCTCCTTGGAGCAAACTGGGAAAAATTTACACAAACTAATTCAAATGAAAACAGGGATGATTAAAGCCGGAATCTATCCGGAATCAGCAACCGGCCGCGGCGTTCTACAGCTTCCCCTTCAAATAATCGTCCACGTAATCGAGCCTGTCGTTCCCCCAGAACATCTTTTCCCCTATGAATATGGTGGGAGCCCCGAACGCCCCCCGCGCAGCGGCTGTCGATGTCTCGTACCTTAGCCTGTCTTTTATATCTTGTTCGACTATTCGTAAAATAAACCATTCGGGGTCGAGCCCGACACCGGCGACAGCCTTTTTCAACACATCGTCCTTGCTGAGATCCCAACCCTCGGTCCAATAGAGCCTGAAAAGCTCATGGTTATACTCCGTTAACTTACCCTTTTCGGCGGCTGCGAAAGCCCCCCTCATTGCCTTTACGCTGTTGAGCGGGAATACCTCGGGAAACTTGAATTCCACACCGAAATGTTTGGCGGAGTCCCGGGTGTCCTGCTTTATATATGCGAATTTGTTGCCGATCTCGATTGCCGGTTTCACACCGGTATCGTTGAAGAGACCGCCCAGTAAAAAGGGCTTCCATTTGAGCCCTGCGCCGTTGTCCTTGCAAATTTTCTCAATCCTGGTTGAGGCTATATATGTATAAGGACTGCTGAAATCGTAGTAGAACTCGACCTTCTTTCCCATTCTTCGTCTCCGGCAGGCGTTAGTGTAAAGGGGATTATATGAAATCAGGGGTTTAATATCAAGCCTGCGGGAATCCGTTCGGGTTCCGCATCATCCGCCCCCTTTCCGATTGACCGAACCCGCTCCTGTGATAAACTCAGACATATAATTATAACCAGCCAAAATGACGAGTAATTTTTCATTCAACGGACTGAGGGTCACGGCGTTTGAAAGCCGGAGGGCGAAGGAGATAGAGAAGCTGATACTCTATCACGGAGGAGTGCCGAGGGTTGCGCCTTCGATGAGGGAAGTCCCCCTATCGGAGTCAGGCGACGCCCTCAAATTCGCCGGAAACCTCATCAATGGCAAATTCGACATCGTAATCCTCATGACCGGGGTCGGCACGCGCTCACTCGCGGAGGCCGTTTCGAAAAAATACCCGCTCGATGAATTCACGAAAGCCCTGGCTAAAACGAAAGTAGTCGCACGCGGTCCGAAGCCCGTAGCCGCCCTAAGGGAGCTCGGGCTCACTCCCGATATCACTGTCCCCGAGCCCAACACATGGCATGATATCCTGACCACTCTCGACAACGAGCTCGGGGTCAGCGGCAAAAACGTCGCCGTCCAGGAGTATGGTATCTCGAACGAAGAGTTCATCGAGGAGCTCAAGAAGAGGGGTGCTATTGTAACAGCAGTGCCTGTGTATAGATGGGCCCTCCCCGAGGATACAAAGCCGCTCCGCGAGGCAATCAAATCGATAACCGCTATGAATGAAGATATTTCGCTCTTCACGAGCTCTCAGCAGATTTACCATCTGTTCGATGTAGCGGCTGAAGAAGGCCTCGCCGACCGCCTGCGAGAGGGCTTCAAAGAGATTGCCATAGGCTCCATAGGACCGACAACGACGGAGGCGCTCGCGAGGTTCGGGCTCGCGGCCGATTATGAGCCTGACAGCCCGAAGATGGGGAACCTTATACGAGAGATGGCAAGGAGCGGCGGCGAGCTTCTCAGGAAGAAGAGGACGGCCCACAAAAACGGCGTGGACACCAACAGCTGGCGCCGCGTTCGGATGATCTGGAACGGCGGCAAGGATGAAACGAGAAAGAGCATTACAGACAACTCGGCGTTCATGAAGGCGTGCCGCAGGGAAAAGGCCGGTTTCACGCCGGTATGGCTCATGCGCCAGGCCGGGAGGTTCATGCGGGAATACAGGGAGCTCCGGGCGAAGGTGTCTTTCCTCGACCTCTGCAAGACGCCCGAGCTTGCGGCAGAGGTTACGCTGAGCGCCGTAGACAGGCTCGGCGTCGACGCGGCCATAATATTCTCGGACATTCTGCTCATAATCGAGCCGCTCGGAGTCGAGCTCGAGTTCTCGAAGGCGGAAGGGCCAAGAATCCCGAGGCCCGTGCGCTCGGGGAACGCAATCGAACGCCTGAGAGAATTCGATCCCGAGAGCATGAGATTCGTATATGACGCGGTGAGCATGACACGCCGGGCACTCGACCCGGAGAAAGCGCTTATAGGGTTCGCGGGCGCGCCGTTCACCATCGCCTCTTATGTTATAGAGGGCGGGGGCTCACGGAATTACGAGAACACGAAGCAGCTCATGTACAGGGACCCGGGGGCATGGCACACGATCATGGAAAAACTGACGGACGCAACGGGGAAATACCTCAACAGACAGGTAGCATCGGGCGCCGACGCCGTTCAGCTCTTCGACAGCTGGATCGGCTGCCTCTCGCCCGACGATTACAGGGAATACGTACAGCCGCACATGAAGAAGCTCATTGGCTCGATCGAGAAAGGAGTCCCCGTGATAAATTTCGGCACAGGAACGTCGTCACTACTCGAGATGATGAAGGAATGCGGCAGCTCCGTCATAGGTTTTGACTGGAGGGTCGACCTAGCAGCGGCCTGGAAGAGGGTCGGATATGACGTAGCGGTGCAGGGGAACCTCGACCCCGTAGTCCTCTACGCGGGCCACGCAGAGATAAGGAAAAGAGCCGAAGACATCCTCGACAAAGCCTCGGGAAGGCCCGGACATATATTCAACCTCGGTCACGGTATTCTCCCCCGGACGCCCGTAGATAACGTGCTCGCGCTTGTGGACGCCGTTCACGAATACACAGCCGGGAAATAATATAATCTCGGAAATAAAGGAAGACCGATAACGATGGGGAATAAATTCGACGCCGTGCTGCTTTTGGGATACGGGGGACCCGAAAAGCCTGAAGATATCCGCCCTTTCCTTGAGCTCGTTGCAAAGGGACGTCCAATACCGAAGAAGAGGCTCGACGAAGTAGCCCACCATTACGAGCTAATCGGGGGCAGGTCCCCGATAAACGAATACACGTTCAAGCAGGCGAAGGGGCTCGAAAATAGGCTCGCCGAGAGCGGGATTAAAATTCCCGTGTTCGTCGGAATGAGAAACTGGGATCCGTTCATTCCGGATACGATCAAGGAGATGACCGCCCGCGGCGTGAAAAAGGCCGTAGGCATGATAATGGCCGCACATCAGTGCGAGGCGAGCTGGGAAAGATATATGATGGACGTTATCGAAGCGATGGCCGAAACGGGAGTCGTGATCGAGTTCGAGTATACCTCTCCCCTCTTCGACCACCCCCTCTTTATCGAAGACTCAGCCGACCGTGTAGCGGAATGCTTCGAGCAAATCCCACCTGACGAGAGACGGGATACGATGATCCTCTTCTCCGCGCACAGCGTCCCAGTCCCTATGGCGGAAAGCTCTCCCTACGTGGAGCAGCTCATGACCAGTGCGCGTCTCATCGCCGAGAGGCTCGGTCACGATAAATGGAGGCTCGTGTATCAGAGCAGGAGCGGACGCCCGCAGGACCCGTGGCTCGAGCCCGATGTATGCGGTGTCATACGGGAGATCGCAAAAGAAGGTGTACGGTATGCGATAGTTCAGCCGATAGGGTTCCTCTGCGACCATGTAGAGGTG
>DATIET010000215.1:0-2839 GCA_035455615.1 Thermodesulfobacteriota bacterium | reverse complement strand
TCACCGAGGAGCGCAGGAAAGACCTCGTCAAGCATATTAGCAAACTCGCCGAGGAATACAGGGTCGCGGTAAGACAGATAAGAAAGGACATGAACGGCAAGCTCAAGGACGTCGAAAAGGAAAAACACGTACCGGAAGACGCTGCAAAGAGGAATCTCAATAAAATACAAGAGATTACGGACAAATTTATTCAAAAAATCAATGAGCGGATGGAGAAAAAGGAAAAGGACATCCTTGAGGTATAGATTTTCCGCGCGAGACGTTTGAACTTTACCCCGAGCTTTAAAACCCCCCGGAAAGGTCGCCAAACCAATAACAATTGTAGGTTTCCCGGAATTACTCTATAATTAAAGAAAATAATAAAGAGAAGCGGGGAAGATAATGAGAGACTCACTAGCAAGTGCTTTTTCTTATTTGTTTATGGCGTCCATTTTCGTATCCGTTATCTCTCTATTCGCAGTTCTAATAATTTTTATGCGGGCCCGTATGATGGAAATCGGCGGCATGGAAAAACAGGCCGGATATGCGTTTCTGTATGTTTTTATAATATGCATAATCGCCGCACCGGTTTTTCATTACATATCAAACAAGCTGGAAAAGAATACAAAGGGTATGGATGAAATTTAGGGGTGTGGGATAATCCCTAAGGGGCATTATTAGATTGAGTCTGTGAGCGGAAAGTACGGACAACCGCCGCTCGAGTCAGGTTTACGGCATCAGCTGAAAAAGTCCTGGATGATGGGTTCATGATAATTCGGGATGTGTTCATACGAGTTGCCGAGGATTGGTCCCATACCGGTCTACGGGCGGGGTCCCGTTATTACGTTCAGGTCTCGTGATGGATAAAATGCACAAACAAAATATGCTCGCAGGGTTGAATGAAAAATTATTCACGGACCTCGACCGTATCCTGAGGAAACACGAAATACAGATAGACCGGGCTTCAAACGCGGAGGAGTTCCTCGGGCATCTGAGGGATAAGCTATACGCAGTGGCAGTACTCGACACCGCGGCTATCGATTTCTCGATCCCGGAGATGATCACCCGCATTAAATCGATTTCCCAGAACACTGAAATAATAATGATTACCGAGCCCGGCCTGGACGGCGGCCCCGATTCGGGCAATCCGCTCGACAACCTCGTCTACGGATATATAGAATCGCCGGCAAGCATGAAGTACGTCGCGACCCTCGCACTAAAGGCGCTTGAAAAACAGAGGCTCTTAAAATCGTCGGCAGCACAGAGGAGAGGCGGCCAGAAAAACGTGATCGAAACAGCGAGAAGCGGCGACGAGTCCGCTCAGAATCTCCTGCTTTCAACTTCGGTGAACAGCCTGAATTCAGCAGTGACCATTACGGATATTAACCGGAACATCATTTACATCAATAACGCCCACACGAGAACATTCGGATATAAACCCGAGGAGGTAATCGGGAGGAAAAGCGATATTTTATACCCGCTAGACGACTCCTCCGGGGTGAGCAGCAAGATTTATGAAGCACTTGTAATGGTAGGCTGGGAGGGTGAAAGGCTCGCACTCAGAAAGAACGGCGACGCGTTCCCCGTGTACGAAAAAACTTCCGCAATCAAGGATAAGTACGGACATCAGCTGGGGATCGTGTCGGTGATCGACGATATCAGCGCCCGGAGAAGGCTCCAGCAGGCGCTCAAGGAGTCCGAGGAGCGCTACAGGAGCTTCGTTGAGACGGCGAAGAGCGCGATCATAGCGGTCGACGGCGAGGGCAGGATCATCCTTTTCAATCCCGCAGCGGAGAAAATATTCGGCTACACCAGAGAAGAGATCATCAACAGAGAGTTCAGTTCTCTCTTCCCCGGGCGGTACAAGGACACGATACGGGCGGATCCGGGCAGAGGGGGGGATAACGGGCCCTCACACTTAAAGGAATCGACATCGGAGATCGCGGGGCTCAATAAAAACGGCGAGGAGTTTCCGGCCGAGATCTCGTTGTCCACATGCAGGGTCGAAGGAAGGCCCATTCTGACCGCGATCATATTCGATATTACCGAGAGGAAAAATTTGCAGGAGCAGCTTCTGCAATCGGCGAAGCTCGCGGCAATAGGCGAGCTCATCTCGGGCGTAACCCACGAGGTGAATAACCCGCTCGCAGTCGTGATCGGGTATTCCGAAATGCTGCTTTCGGAACCCGACCTGACCGGCGAATCCAGGGAGGCCATTAAGGCCATAAATGCCGAATCGGAAAGGGCAAAAAAAGTGATACAGAACATGCTCTCGTTCGCACGGAAGCACAATCCCGAAAAAGAAGTCATACAGGTAAACGACTTATTGGAAAAGACACTCGGACTTACGGACTATGAGCTCAGAAAAAATTCGGTCAATGTCGTTAAAGACCTCGACCCGGACCTTCCGGAGACGGTAGGCGACCCTAACCAGCTGCAGCAGGTCTTCCTGAACCTTATTATTAATTCTCAGCAGGCCATGTCGGAAATAAACGATACAAAACAGCTCACGGTCAGGAGCAGGTTAAAGGAGACCGAGACGATGGGAAGGATAGGCGGCAGGAACGTGATTCAAATCGCGTTTGAGGATAACGGCCCCGGGATTCCCGTTTCAAGCATCAATAAGATATTCGACCCGTTCTATACGACCAAACCGAAAGGCAAAGGCACGGGTCTCGGGCTCTCCGTGTCTTTCGGAATTATTAAAGAACACGGCGGGGAGATCTTCGTCAGACCCAACGAGGAGAAGGGAGTCACATTCTTCGTCGAGCTGCCCGCCTGATCGATATTCCGGAGCCGGTTCCGGCGCATCTATAATTAAAACCGGCCTTACCGCTAGGGAGCGATCCTCTCGATGCCG
>DATIET010000214.1:0-15987 GCA_035455615.1 Thermodesulfobacteriota bacterium | reverse complement strand
CGAGCCGGGTCATGGTGCTCGTGTTCTCTTCTAATGCAAATGAATCCCAGCAGATAATCAGGGAAGTGGAACGCGCGGTCAGCAAGGGCATACCCGTCATCCCGTTCAGGGTCGAAGACGTCGACCCCAATAAATCCTTAGAATATTTCATTAGCGCGCCGCACTGGCTCGATGCCCTGACCCCGCCCCTCGAAAAACATCTGGGGCAGCTGCTGTCTACAATAAAGCTGCTGCTCTCAAGACAAGGAGCGCGCCCCGAGCCTCCCTCTGATGAAAATGCCGCGGGAGCAAGCGGAGCGTCTAAATCCGGGTCCGAAAGTGCATACAAGGCACCGGATCCGCGCATGGAAACCATCAGGCCGCTCGAAAAGAAGGATTATTCCGGCGGAAGGCCTTTCCTCGAGGATAAGAAGAAGCTCGGCGGTCTCGTTGCGCTCGTCCTGGTTTTGGGATTGGCCGGGTATCTGATTTTCGGAGGCGGAGACGAAGATAAGAACAATGGTCAAAACCAGATAATACCTCCGCCGACGGATTATTATCAGCCTCCGGTATATACCCCGTCTCCTCCCGGCCCGTACGACAACGAAGGGAACTGGGGGGCTATCACAATTGCGCCGAGCGGGGGCTGGGGTTTTTCCACGAACATGTCCTCGAAACAGGCGGCTGAGAAGGACGCTATTGAAAGGTGCAGTCAATTCAATACGGGCTGCGAGCTTAAAGTCTCGTTCAATAACTGCGCTGTATATGCCATCGCCCCTGACGGGTCATTCGGCTGGGCGACGAATACGACCGTCGATCTGGCTAGAAACAATGCGGTGAGTGAATGTCACAAGTATACGAACGATCTCTGTTCTTCGTTCATCGAATTGTGCTCCGACGGGAGCGTTAAGAAAGTCAATGTATGGGGTGCGATAGCAACAGCCGACAATGGGCAATACGGCTCAGCGTGGAACTATCCCACGCGGGTTCAGGCGGAAAAAGCGTCGGTCGATGAGTGCGCAAAGTACGGACCTAACTGCCAGATGAGGATTTCATTCACCGACTGCGGTGCTGTAGCGAGGAGTGAGGACGGTGCTCTCGGATGGGGATATTATGCCGACATGAACCAGGCGGTCAAAGGTGCGATGGAAGAGTGCGACAGCCGGAGCGAAAAACAGTGCAGCATCCTCACCCAGGTCTGCGCCGACGGGAGCGAGAGGAAATAAGGGAGTCCGGATTTTTCAATTGCCGGATTCTTTAACCGGTACTGCTTCCATCACGACCTCGGGTGAATCACGGTCGTTCTCCAGTCCCTCGTACCTCACCCATTTGTGCGGGGGCGCAACCGTAAACCAGAAGTAGGTCTTTGGGAAAAATACCTTGAACACATTCAGTGCGCCCAGCTTGGGGACGAGCTCGACCCTATAGCACTCGACTTCTCCGCCCGAGGTCTTTATAGTCTCGCGTCCCTTCTGTTTGAATTCGACATTGTAGAGATCGGGCTCGTTGGTCAGGAACTGGGCTTTGACCGTATCGTCCGTACCGAAAGGGAGCGAGCGGAGCGCAAGGACGATTCCTTCTACGATAAGCAGGTCCCGGTCGGGCTCGAAAGATTCGCTTACAGAGCCGTCGTTTTCGTAATCTTTTCTTACGAATGTCACTGTGCCTGTAGACTCATCCACCGTTTTCCTTTCGGTCATCACCAGTTTTCCCTGCATGTCCTTTACCTCCGTCGACGCTTCGACGGGTGTAAACGCCGCTCCGGACTTCCACACCGAAACGGACTCCCATTTCATGTCCCTCGTGAAGGGGTTCGTAATTCCCTCTGCGCTCAGCACCAGTCTTACCTTTGATTCACCGTTTTCGATGAACTCGTCCAGCGTCCAGGTCGCCCTCCATCTCGTCCCTCCTTCCTTGTAGGAAGTTATGAAGGAGCCTTCCTCATTTTTACTCATGGGGGGCGTGCTCATCGGGTGCGATGCGATCGGGAAAAGCAGGACCGGGAATATAATGAATATAATTTTCCTGTAAAAATTTCTTATATTTGTGCGGGTGTCGCTGATGCTGCGGAAACGCGTTGTCATAGCTCTTCTCATGGATATAGGTTTATAATATAGCTCAAGTTTTATTGTTCGGTTAGAAATGATATGATGTCGGTTTACAATCAGGGCTTGTAACAAAGCGTTTCGGCAATATTTATCGGAGTGATAATTGAAAAAATTTCTTAGAGGACATTATCTCATCTTCGGGATAATCGCGGGCGTGATACTCGGCGGGATCGTCGGCTCGTTATACCCCGAGGCCGGCATTAGATTCGGATTTCTCGGGAAGCTTTTTATAAACGCTTTGAAGATGATAGTGCTCCCGCTGATTCTGGTCTCGATAACGCTCAGCATCATGAAGGTCGAGAGGTTGGGGTCGCTCGGTCTTAAGACATTCGTCTACTTTATTTCGACTACCGCCTTAGCCGTTATTCTCGGGATAGTTCTCGTGAACCTGATACATCCCGGCGAAGGGGGCGCAGTACTCACGGGCGAGATGCCGGAGATAATAAAGGGAAAGGAGAATATGAGTATCGTCGAGGTGCTCATATTGGAATTCGTTTCCCCTAACCTTTTCGAATCGGCGGTGAAGTTTGATGTACTCCCGCTCATCGTCGCGTCTATTTTATTCGGCGCCGCGTTCGCGGCCCTCGGAAGTGAAAACAAGCCGATCGTCGAATTCTTCACGCTGCTCGATAAAACGGTGATGAAGATAGTCCACTGGATAATGATTTTCACGCCGCTCGGCATCTTCGGCCTCATCGCCGAGCGCATCGGACTAGCAGGGGGCGGGAGCCAGGTGATTGCGCTCGCGGCTGAGCTCGGCAAATATTTTCTCTGTGTTATATCAGCATTATTTATACACGGGTTTATTGTATTACCGGCGATACTGTTTCTGCTCTCCGGAAGAAACCCGCTCGAATACGTCACTCACGTGGGCAAAGCGCTGCTCACCGCCTTCTCGACGGCTTCTTCTTCGGCTACGCTCCCTCTGACGATGGAAGGGGTGATCGACGAGGCCAAGGTGAGTCCGAAGGTGGCGAGGTTCGTGCTTCCCCTGGGAGCGACCGTCAATATGGACGGGACCGCGCTCTATGAGGCGGTTGCCGCGATATTCATAGCCCAGAGCTACGGTATAGAATTGGGCATACTGCAGATGGTCATCGTGTTCTTTACGGCGACGCTCGCATCGATAGGGGCTGCCGGCATACCGGAGGCGGGGCTCGTGACGATGGTGCTCGTGCTCAAATCGGTAGGTCTTCCGATGGAGGGAATAGGGCTGATACTTGCGATTGACTGGCTTCTCGACCGCTTCAGAACGACGGTAAACGTGTGGGGCGACTGCATCGCGGCTGCTGTATTAGACAGACTTGAAGCTGGGGCGGCGGATTATGAACGATGAAATTCCCCGTGTGATCGGATGCTGGGATCATGTAGGAGCTTTTTTTAAAGATTCCCGGCCTCGAATGTGTTACAGGATTCTATATCTCCCGAATCGAGACCCCTTTTAAACCATGTGACCCTCTGTCTCGAGCTTCCGTGTGTGAATGAATCTGGCGTTACGCGGCCCTGAGATTCCATTTGAAGGCGGTCGTCTCCTATGCTGCTCGCGGCGTTCAGGCCTTCTTCTATGTCGCCGTGCTCGAGTATGTCCCGCGCCCTGTCGGCGTTATGCGCCCAGACGCCCGCAAAACAGTCCGCCTGAAGCTCCTGCATGACGGAGAGCCTGTTCGCCTCGGCCCCTCCGAGCCTCCTTTGAGCGCTCTGTACCTGCTCCGAGATGCCGAGCAGGTTCTGTACGTGGTGTCCCACCTCGTGCGCGATGACGTACGCCTGAGCGAAATCGCCGGGCGCGTCGAACCGTTCCCTGAGGTCTCTGTAGAAGTCGAGGTCTATGTACACCTTCTCGTCGGCAGGGCAGTAGAACGGTCCCACCGCGGATTGAGCGAAGCCGCATGCGGAGTCTACGGCGCCTGAGAATAGTACGAGGGTGGGTTCGCGATACCTGCCGTTATATTGGACGAACAATTCGCTCCACGTGTCCTCGGTATCGGCGAGCACGACGGACACGAAATCGGCGAGCTCCCTGTCTTCATCCGAGAGAGGGGCGCTCTCGTAGCTTGAGGTCGGATCTACCTCCGTGTAGGTGATGTCGTTAAGGAGCTTGACCGGGTCAGCGCCCAGAAGGACCGCGATTACGATAAGTATAAGAATACCTATCCCGCCGCCCGCGGCTCTTCCGGAAAGCCTTACCCCTCTCCTGTCCTCGATATTTGTGCTCCTCCTGCCCATTCTCCAGCGCATTCGCCTGTCGTCCCTCCTGATTCAGATTCCAAAAAGTAACATATAACCCCGCCTGCATCCATAAATATTATATACGGATATTCACAAGACCCGGGAACGTGTATCATGGTATTTCAAATGAACAGCAAGGCTCTTTTCTCCTGGAGCGGCGGTAAGGACAGCGCCCTCGCTCTCTATGAAGTCCTCGGAAGCCGGAGCTGCGATATCGCGTCCCTTCTTACGACGGTTACAGGGGAATACGACAGGGTCAGCATGCACGGCGTGAGGCTCTCTCTCCTCGAAATGCAGGCGGACTCGCTCGGGCTTGCTCTCGAAAAGGTGATCATCCCGCGTAACGCATCGAATGAGGAGTACGAGACATCTCTCGAGAAATCGCTCCTGAAATATAAACCGTCGGGTGTGGATACTGTGATTTACGGAGACATATTCCTCGAGGAAATAAGGAAATACAGGGAGGAGCAATTGGGGAGACTGGGGCTCGGGTGCGTGTTTCCTATCTGGGGCAGGGATTCCTTTTTGCTCGCCCGGAGCTTTATCGAGGCGGGATTTAAAGCCGTGGTCGTCTGCGTCGATTCGACTTTACTCGACGGGGGATTCGCGGGGAGGGAATTCGACTGTGATTTCTTATCGGAGCTCCCGCCGGGAATCGATCCCTGCGGAGAAAACGGAGAGTTCCATACCTTCGTTTATGACGGACCCATATTCAGGGATAGTGTAGAATTCGTAAAGGGAGAGATTGTGTTGAGGGACGGGCGTTTTTATTATTGCGACCTCCTGCCGCCGTGACAGAAGGGGCAATGCCTATGATGTTTCTCACTGCGAACCGCCTTCAGACCTCTATTACGATCTTATGGGAATGACTCTTAAGCTTCTTGAGGAATTTTTCGTTCAGCATTGAATCCGGCATATTCCTCAAGATAATGGTCGAATTGAACATTCTGGCGGTTTCTATGACCTCTTCTATATGGCCCTCGTACTCCCTGGCGTCGATCGAGACATTGAAGCCTATGTGCATGAGCTCAATGGCGCTTAATGAACCTGATTTTTTCGGCATCCCGGCATCTCCGTTTTTTTATTAATGATGAACCAGAATTTAAAAAAGGAAAGGCAGCGCATTAAAATAACCCGGAGGGCGGCGGCATGAAGAGGGTCCCGGAGCCCGAGCTGATGGACGAGCCCGAGCAGGCGCTTGCATACGGCAGGGCCGAGTTTGAAGAGCCTCACTCGTATTTCATCAAGCTGCTTAAGGAACACTATAATTTACCCCACGACATTAACGCGGTTCTCGACATGGGATGCGGAACGGGGGACATAACGTTCAGGGTCGGACGGGCGTTCTCGGATTCAGTGATCGATGCGATCGACGGCTCGGCGGCGATGTTGTTTCAAGCGAATGAGGAGCTCACCAAGAAACCTGAATTTCAGGGGAGGATACAATTCATTCACGGCAAGATACAGGAATTCGCGCCTGATAAGTTCTACGGCCTCATAGTGAGCAACAGCCTGCTTCACCATATCCCGGACCCGGCTGACTTCTGGAGCGCGGTAAAGAGGCTCTCGGCCCCCGGGACGCGGGTCTTTATCATGGACTTGATCAGACCCGGGACCGCCGGGGAGGCCAGGAGACTCGTTGAGACCTATTCGCCGGACGAGCCGGAAATATTGAAGAGGGATTTTTATAATTCCCTCCTCGCGGCGTTCGAGATCGGTGAAGTTAAGCGGCAATTGGAAGAAGCGGGCCTCGGAGAATTCGAGGTCACGCGTGTGAGCGACAGGCATATGATAGTTTACTGTGTCCGAGATTAGGGCCCAAGCCGGAAGCGGACACTACTGCTCGACCAGAACGCGCCTGCCCGTGAAAGTGTCGGAAATGACGTTCTCGGGAACCGAATCGGGGTCAAGAGGGTCGACCCCGGGCTCATAGAAGAGCACCGTGAACTCGCCTTCCATATCCCTGCAGTTTTTGTCCGCGAACCTTATCCCCGCATTGACCTTGGCGACGTTCAGGAGATTCCCTTCCCCGTCGAAGGAGAAGTCGAGCGAGGTCGCCGACGCTTCGAGCTTGCTCGTCCTTATCCAGGCCCCCTGGGCGTCGCTGAAGTTGAGGGAGGGCTGTGCGGAGCTCGTTATGAGCATTACCCCCCTCGCGCCCAGGCTCCAGATGCTCTTCGTCCCGTTCCCCTCTTCGACAAGGTAGGTCCCAACGAAGCACTTAGGATACTTATCGCTCCCTCCAGCCTGCGCTTCGGCCGCGAAGAGAGATACCGCAAGTGTCATGGTAAGGAAAATAGCGAACAGGAATACGTCCGATGGATAAATGCGGCTATGTCTACGGTTACTCATACTCATCTCCCTTGGTCTGCCCCTGTTTGAAATCGGGAGCCGGATTTTCTATCGATTTGCTTCCGGGTAAATCTACACCAATTACAGGCAGTGAGTGAAATTTACAGGCAATAAAGCCTGACGGTTGAAAAACCCCCGCGCTCGTCTACTATATCACTGAACATGCCCGTTTAGTTTCAGCAGATTATGCAGGAGGCGAACAATTGGAGAACGAATCGGTTAGGGAGGCTGTCGAAGTGTCGAATTCAGAGCTCGTCTTCCCGACGCATACGAACCATTACGGCACCATATTCGGGGGCAGGGTCCTCGAGCTCATGGACATGACGGGAGTTTTGGCCGCCATGCGGTTTGCAGGCCAGAACACGGTGACTGCGTCCATCGAAGCCGTCGATTTCAAGAAGCCAGTGAAAGTCGGGGATATAATGGAGGTGAAGGCGAGGGTCATATATACGGCCCATACGTCAATGGTGGTGAAGGTGGACGTCTACAAGGTAGGAAAGTACAGTCCCGGAGCCGAGTTCACCTGCAGGGGTTATCTCGTCTTCGTCGCCATCGACCCGGACGGAAAACCGATGCCTGTGCCTACACTCAAAGTCGTTACAGAAGAGGACAAAAAGTATTGGAAGATCGGGGAAGAGGTGAAGAACAGGTTCAAATTGAGGCAGGCGAACGAGGAGAAATAAATCCTTTATCCATGCGCTGAGCCGGCAATAATTTCACTTGTCTCCAATGCCCGCCGCTCTACTCGGGCATCTGCGATTCCATCTTCTGACACGATGTTTGTGCCTGGCTGCCCGCTCCCTTCACGCAGCTGTACGTATAGCCCTGACATAGCGCCATCCAGTTCTCGCTTCCGTCCGGGTTGATTTTGTGCTCCACGACCTCGATCATGTCGGGCTCGCAGGGCACCTGGCCCGCGGACTGTTCCTGTAACGGCTGAATCACATACGGGTTGCCGCAGGAGAGGATAGTTATCAGCACAGCAGGTATTAGTAAAAATCTTTTCATATCATCACCGCCGTCTATTATTTTTGTTATGCCCTTCCGCGTATTCTTGCCCGCTTCGTTTATCATAATAAGCCAGAATGGGTAAATTTTCAATTTGTGAATCGAGGTACGTGAAATGAAAGCAATCGTGCTCAGGAAAAACGGGGGGCCCGGTGTCCTTCAATCGGAAGAGGTGAAGAAACCCCGCCCCGGGAAGGGTGAGGTGGGGGTTTCGGTCAGGTTCGCGGGTATTAATTATGCCGATATACTGTCGAGGAAGGGGATTTACGGGTGGGCGCCCAAAAAGCCTTATATACCGGGGATGGAATGTTCGGGCGTGATAGAAGAGACCGGCGAAGGGGTTGACAGGTCGAGGGTCGGAGAGAGGGTGATGGTCGGGGCGAAGTACGGGTGCTATGCCGAGTACGTCGTCGTACCCGATAACAATGCCGTCCCCATGATAGACGGATTCAGCGACGAGGAGGAGGCGTCCTTCCTCGTGAATTATTTGACCGCCTGGGTCGCGCTCTTCAAAATGGCGAGGGCAGGCAGAGGGGACAAGGTGCTCATCACCGCGGCTGCCGGGGGTGTGGGGACCGCAGCGGTCCAGCTGGCGGCTCGCGCGGGCTGCGAGGTTTACGGTATGGCCGGGAGCATTCAAAAACTGGAATTAATTAAATCCCTCGGAGCGTCGGGCGCCTTTAATTACCGCGACCCGGACTGTTTTAAAAACCTGATCGCGGCTACGGGCGGTGTGGACGCCGTGATAGAAATGGTAGGCGGGGACGTATTCAGGAAGGGCATGGACTCGCTCAACCCCTTCGGAAGAATGGTAGTCACGGGATTCGCGAGCCTCGACCTCGACAAATGGAGCCCATCGTCCTGGCTCAGGACCTGGAGGGATATACCCAGGGCCGATATAGGGGAATTAGCCCGGAAATCCATATCCGTAATGTCGTCCCACCTGGGTTATCTGCTCGACAGGGAACCGAAGAAAATGAGCCGGCTTTACGGCGAGCTGAGGGGGTTTGTTCTGGAGCACGGTATAAGGCCCGTAGTTAACCGGGTATTCGATCTGGAGGACGCCCGGCAGGCTCATGAATACATCGAATCGAGGAAAAGCGAAGGGAAGGTGCTCTTGAAAATAGGCCGGTGACGATTTGATGCCGAAATGGAGAAGCGGTTGAGCCGGATTACTCCGGGAATTTTATCGGAGTTATTTCATGAATGAGACCCGTCTCAGGCCATCTCTTCTTTGCTCGATACGAGCCTGTCCAGTATCTCCCTCTGAATGGCTTCTATCTCTTCCCCGGCAGTCTTGATCTCATCCGTGGGCTTCCCCCTTTCCCTGCACTCCTCGACAAGCTCGTTAAGCTTTGCCCCGATGTGTTTTAGCTTTGTCTGGGCTTCTATATTTGCTTTTATCAGCATTTCCTCGCTCTCCCATTCCCGCTTCGAATATGCGTCGAGCTCCTTCGCCTGTATGAGCAGCTCCCTCAGCCGGTCCCTCCAGCCGTGGAGCGATTGATGTATTACCGACTGGATTTCGGCTTTTTCCCCGGGCTCTCTCCATAGTACATTTTCAAGAAAGCGCAGGTCGTCCTCGGAGACCTCGCTCCTTCCCTCGAGGTATGCCCTGGATTTGAGAAGAGAGACCGATTGCTTATATCTTCTGTCTGAAGGGGTTATGCCCTTCTTTGCCAGTTCCTTTCTGATCCGGGATATGAGCTTCAATATGTTCGAAGGCAGCTTTACCCTCTCCGCTTCTTCCCTGCAGGAATCGAGCTCCTCCGAGGTGATTACCCCATCTTCTGGAATTTCGTTCCCGGTGTTGAGCATCTTAAGGAATCTAAAGTCTTCTTTTATGTAGTCCACGACGTACCTCAGAAGGAACCTGTCGTAAAGGGCTTCGAGCTCGTCTTCCTCGGACGGAAGCTCGTTGCTCGCCCCGAAAAGAGAGATCAGCGGTATCCTGACCTTTTCGGTGCCGTTATAAAATATTCTTTCATTCATGATCGTGAGCAGCGTATTGAGAATCGACGAGCTGGCTTTGAAGACCTCGTCCAGGAACGCTATATGCGCTTCAGGGAGCTTCCCCGAGGTGACTCTTCTGTATTCGTCGTTCTCGAGACCCTTCAAGCTTACAGCGCCGAACAGCTCCTCGGGTGTGGTGAACTTTGTAAGTAGCCACTGGAAATAGCGGGCTCCCGTTATCTTACGACAGATTTCGTTAGCGAGCTGGGATTTTGCTGTACCCGGAGGGCCGATAAGGAGCAGGTGGCTCCCCGTGAGGAGGGCGCAGAAGGCGCCGTCAATTACGTCGTCCCTTTCGAAGTAACGCGATTTCAGATCGCTTCTCAATTTCTTTAATTTTTCTAAAGTTCTTTCCATGTCACTATGTCCACTATCACTTCCTGGTCGCGTCTCGATTTCTTGAGCACCGCTTCGATAATTCTCTTTGTCGGGTTCTCCTCGCCGAGACTGCCTACGGCCCTTACTGTGAAAATTTCGCTTTCCCCGCTGCCGAGCGCGACCCCTACTAAGCCGGCGCTGATCTCGGATGTCTCGTCGACGTTCTTTGCTATCTCTCTCACTTTTTGCTGGGTAAGTATCGGTGTTTCCTTTCTCTCCTCTATTATCAGATCCGCAATCTGTTCGGCCACGTCGTCGTCGATCTCTTTTTCATCACCTTCGCCCTGCCCTTCGATGGCGGAAACGGCGGACCCTTTTATAGCGGCTATTATCACTGCCTTCGGAGCAGTGCTGAAGTTTATCTTTTTATCTCTCGGAAAGACAGTGACGTAATCCTTGATCCGGTTATAGAATTCGTCGTCCATACCGTCTATCATCCTGATTTCCTGGAGTGTGTCGAGAGGGGCGTCCTTGATATTGTAAGGGTTTTCGAGGCTGGCGTAGAAAGACCCGTTCGCCCCGGCCGCGTCCTGATCGTTTTCAGCGCCGTCGAGCGGGGCGTCCGTCCAGTTGATGAGGCTCGAAATGAACCTCGCGGATTTGGCCTCGTCGACCTCGAGGAGTCTGAAAAGCTCGGTCAGCTCGGTTAGGGCCTGCCGGTCTACTTTGTTTGTCGAGCGGCCGACGAGTGAGTTCAGGTTTATTTTCGACCTCTCGTCCGTTACCGTGACGGATACGTTTCCCTGCCCGACGGGGAAATAGGGCACGTTGATCGCCCAGAAGCCCTCCAGGTTCTCGTTTTGTCCGCCGAGTGCGGATGTCAGCGTGCTGAGCTCTTCAAGAGGCCTCGATTTGAGCGTGCCCGCCGCGACATGCACCCCCGATTTGGCGATATACCGGGCTTTGATTTCATCCCTTGTATTTGACGATATCTCCGTATCTATCTGAGTGAAATAAATAAGGTCCGTTACGAGAATCATAAGGACCGCTATTATGATGATCACTATTACAAGGACGATCCCTTTCTCCTGATCCCTGTTCCTTGCGTCGTTCTTAATTTGGTATTTGTTCTTCATGGCTGCCGCGTTCTATTAGTTTGAGTGCTTACCTGTATTAATTCACTATGGGTATCATTACCAGCGTACTGAACTGGATGTCCTCCCCCCTTGGACTTTTGAGAACAATATTTACGTTGACGGCGGCCGGCAGGGTCAACGTCTCGTTCGAATTCCACTCGGATGAGTACCCCTGGGCTTCCCCGTTTTCGGGTATCTTGGGCAGATATGTGAGGCTGAAACCCGAAATTCGCTCCGATATCGCATACTGAGTGCCCCCCGTATCGGGCTCAAATGTCGGGTTGTCTCTCCTCACCAGGGCGAAAAGGTCCGAGTCCTCGATCGGCGCGAGAAAATAGCTTATTTCGGTCTGATCCGATTCCCTCGCGTCCTCGGTCGGGGTGCGGGATAGCGAAGTGAAACTCAATTTGCTGTTATCTCCCTCTTCCACTCCGTAGAAAAACGGGGTGGTTATACCGGTTGATTGCGAATTGACGAGTCCCCTGGGAAAAGCGGTCGCCAGGTCTTTCGTGATCTTCGACATGATGATTCTGGCCTCGTGATAAAGCTCGAGTTCTTCCTCTATCCTGTCCTTCGCCCTGTTTATCTGGAAAAAGGAAGCGTATAGGACCGTGAGGACTATCGACCCTATAAATATCGCGAGCAGTACCTCGATAAGGGTAAACCCTTTATCCGTGGTCCGAGATTGCGGTCGCAACTGTGAACTCCCTATTCCCTTCGTCCCAGGTTATGGTCAGTATGACTATCCTTATTTCTGTCCCGAGCTGCTCTATATTGTACGGCTGTACAGATAAATACCATCCGAACTCCGGCTGTTCCTCGAAAACACCCTCTTGGTTCCCGATCTCCGGAAATCCCTCTATCTCGACCTCCCCGAGCTTCCTCTGAGCCAGGAATGAAGCGATCGAAATATTCTTCGATTGCGAGGCGAGGACGAGGTTCTTGTTTACGGCCCCGAGCAATATTGCGAGCGACGAGCCGATAATGGCGACAGCGATTATTACCTCGAGAAGCGTAAACCCGGATTTCCGGCCAGGGGCTCCCGAGCTGTATCGAGGTTCATCATTGCGGGTTTTGATTCTTCGCATCGGCCTGCTTATTCATCCCTCAAAAGCTCTACGTACTCGTCGTATACCCTTATCCCGCCCGTGTAGGGTTTCGTCTCCAGAGTATAGTAGTCTTCGTTGTCGGTCATGAGATGGATGACAGCGGGTTCGACAAAGCCCGTGGGCAGGAACAGGATAAATTCCCCGGAGTTGTCGAGCGAGCTCCTCCCGAGGGTGCGTTCCGTTACTACATCCTTGAAATGGACGCCTCCGGGCAGCGACCGTTTTTTATGCAGGTATTCGGTGGACACCACGTACTCGTTGCCGTTCAGCACTTCGACCCAGTATTCCCCCCTGTCGATATCGAAAACGAGCCTGTATATATTCTTTTTAAACGCCGCTTCGTTGTACAGATATCTTATCGTTCCGCCCAGGTTCCGGGAAGCGCTCTTTACATTGATCTCGGTACTGCTTCTGATCTTCGGTACGGCTATAAATACGAAAGCGCCGACCAGAAAAATCACGACCAGGAGCTCTATGAGTGTGAAACCGCCGTTCTTCCTCATTGTATTGTACGGCTTGTAATATCGTCCTCTGACTGCTGGACCGCGTCCTCGCCTATGGAGATAATCTCATAGGATCCGTCCCCGGTCTGGTCTGGTCCTATGTATACGAAATCGTTTTTCCAGCCGTCCTTGGGGACCTGATCACCGTCCAGGTATCCGTCCTTTGCGTAACAGCAGGGCTCTCTCCCGCTCGTCGGCTGCTGTATCAATGCGAGAAGCCCCTGCTGCGTCTCGGGGTAGAATCCGTTATCCAGCTTAAAAAGCTTAAGCGCCGACTCCAGGTTCTTTATCTGGATCTTTGTCTCCTCTTTCTTGGCCTCTCCGAACCTTCCGATCACGTTCGTGCCCACGATGTATGCGAGCCCGGCTATGATCAGGAGCACGACCATAATTTCGATGAGCGTAAAACCGCCTTCAGACCTCATATCTCTTACCTCCTTTATCCGATAGTTGATGTCAAATTAAATATTGGCAGCAGAACGGCGAACACGATGAACCCCATTACGGCGCCTATTATTAAAATCATAACAGGTTCAAGAAGAGAAGTAAGGGTGGATACCATGGTCTCGACCTGCTGGTCGTAAATGTCGGCTACCTTCGTAAGCATCTCTTCCATTTCACCGGTCTGCTCCCCGACGGCTATCATTCTTGTAACGAGGGGCGGGAATACCCCGCTGTCCCTGAGCGGCTTTGCCAGGCTCGTCCCCTCCCTTACATCGGACCTGACCTCTTCGAGCGTCTTGCTGTAGACCCGGTTGTCGAGGACGGCTTCGCCTATCTTAAGCGCGTCCAGGAGCGGTATGCCGCTCGCAAGGAGCGTCCCGAGGGTGCGTGTGAACCTCGATATCACGACCATAGAGTTTATCTTCCCGAATACGGGCAGCTTGAGAGACACACGGTCGAAAAACATCCTGCCGCGATCCGTCTTGTTAAACCGGTAAGCCAGGAAGAAGAGAACCGGGAGCAAAATAAGGAGGAGCAATATGTTGTTGCTGAAAAATCCGCTTACTTTTATCAGTATGACTGTCATGAGGGGAAGAGCTTTCTGGCTGTCCTCGAATATCTTCGCAATCCTGGGTATTACATAAGTCATCGTGAAGAAGAGCACGCCGCCTCCTATGAAGAACATGAATATAGGGTATATAAGAGCGCTTTTTACCTTGGAGGTCAGTGCGGCCTGTTTTTCGAGAAAATCCGCGAGTCTCAAGAGGACTATGTCGAGCGTGCCGCTCGCCTCCCCGGCCCTGACTATATTTATGTAGAGGTCCGAGAAAACGCTCCGGTGCTCGTTGAGGGCGTTAGCCAAAGAGCTGCCCTCGCTGACCCGGTCCTTCACCTGTGTCAGTATCTCGCCCAGTCTCGCGTCCTCCGTTTGTTCGGAGAGGGCGGTCAGGGATGCTTCGAGCGGAAGTCCCGCGGAGATGAGTGTCGAAAATTGCCTCGTCGTAATCGCGAGCTCGGAAATTTTAACGCCCCTGAAGGGATTAAAGCTCCTCGCCTTTCCCTGCCTGACTTCGTTAAGGGACGAAAGGAAGACACCCTGGCGCTTGAGCTTGTCAGTTGCGCCCTTCGGGGATTCCGCATCTACGATTCCCTGGACGGTCCGTCCGGTCTCGTCAATAGCTTTATATTTATATACGGGCATAGCTTATATATTATCCGATTCTATATTTATAATTGGGGTGATCCGGTTTGGCGGGTTAGATTACGCTTTCTTCTTCTGTAACCCTCATGACCTCGTCGACCGAGGTCAAGCCCCTCGCCACTTTCTCAGCCCCGTCCATCCTGAGCGTGGTCATTCCGTGCTCCATTGCCTTTCTCTTGATCTTTGTCGAATCGACCTGACTGAGGGTCAGGTTCCTGATATCGTCGTCGATCATCAGCATTTCGAAAATCCCCGTCCTGCCGCTGTACCCCATGTTAAAACATTTGTCGCACCCTCTCGCCCTGTAAAGAACGCCGTCGTGCATCTGGCTCCGGCGAATGCCTATCTTCAGGAGCTCGTCGTCATGGGGCTCGTAGGGCTCTTTGCAGTGGTTGCAGAGGAACCGGAGGAGCCGCTGCGCGATTACGGCCATGAGGGAGGAGGCTACCAGGAACGGCTCGATCTCCATGTCTATAAGCCTCGTAATGGCGCTCGCCGAATCGTTCGTGTGCAGTGTGGAGAAAACGAGGTGCCCCGTGAGCGACGCGTGGATGGCGATATCCGCGGTCTCTCTGTCCCTTATCTCGCCGACCAGGATCACGTCCGGGTCCTGCCTGAGTATGGACCTGAGCCCGTTTGCGAACGTCAGGTTCACCTTGGGGTTGACCTGTATCTGGTTTATCCCCTGGATCTGGTATTCTACGGGGTCTTCGACCGTGATAATCTTTTTATCCGGCGAGTTAATCCTTTCGAGGCCGGCGTACAGCGAAGTCGTTTTGCCGCTGCCGGTAGGGCCGGTGACCAGTATGATGCCGTGAGGGCGCAGTATAAGTCCCTCGAATGTGTGCAGCTTCTTTCCGGCGAGCCCGAGGTCCTCAAGGGTGAGGAGCACGGAGGACCTGTCGAGGATCCTCATTACTACGCTCTCACCCCACGTGGTCGGAACGGTCGAAATACGGACGTCGACGTCCCTGCCTGCGACCTTGACTCTGATCCTTCCGTCCTGGGGTTTCCTCTTCTCGGCGATGTCGAGCTCGGCCATGATCTTGACCCTTGAGATAATGGATGCCTGAAGTTTTTTCGGCACGGAAGTTATCTCGTGGAGTATGCCGTCCTTTCTGAACCTGACGGACAGCTCCTTTTCGAAACACTCGAGGTGTATATCGCTCGCTTTTTCCTTTACCGCCTGGAAGAGGAGAGAATTGACGAACTTTATTATGGGGGCTTCGTCTTCGGCTTCGAGGAGGTCTTTAGGCTCCTGAAGGTCGTATTCCGATATTCCGTTCGAATCGTCTTCGATCCCTTCCGTCATTTCCTTCCCGCGCTCATAGACCCGGTTAATGGTGTCAAGCACGATATGGTTGAGCGCGAGTACGGGTTCGATTTCGCACCCGAAGAGTGACTGGACTTCGTCGAGGGCGTAGAGGTCGAGCGGCGGGGACAGGATTATAACTACCTTTCCGTTCTTCCTCTGAAACGGTATAAGCCTGAATTTTTTTGCGAAGCTTATCGGCAGCGTCTTAACGAGTTCCGGGTCTATTTCCCGCTCGGATATGGTGAGCGTATAGGGGAATTCGTAGAACTCTG
>DATIET010000213.1:0-10012 GCA_035455615.1 Thermodesulfobacteriota bacterium | reverse complement strand
TGCTATGCTCCTCGAATATCTGGGGTATGTCGCGCTCGGCAACGCTGAAATATACGTACATCGGGTCGAGCTGGACCATTGTGGCGAGCTTCGTAGGGGCACCCGCGGCGCCGACCAGGTTGCCGACGTCCACATACCTCCTGCCGATACGGCCCGAGAACGGTGCGTACATAGTACAGTAGCCCAGGTTGAGCTTGGCCTGTGTAACGTTGGCCTGGGCGGCTTCGACTGCCGCCTGCCGCTCGGCTGCTTCCGTCACGTATCCGTCGTAGGTGTCCTGGGTGATATATTCCTTCTCCACGATCGGCTTATAACGCCTCACCTGCTCCTCCGCATAAGCCAGCGCCGCTCTGTTCTCGGCGAGGTCGGCCTGAGCCGCCTGGAGGTCCGCTTCGAAAGGCCTCGGGTCTATAACGAACAAGAGCGCCCCTTCCTCGACGTCCGCCCCGTCCCTGAAAGCCCTCTTCACCAGAAAACCCTCGACCCTGGCATTGATGTCGACTGTCTGAATGGATTGCGTGGTCCCGACGTATTCGAGGTAAATGGGGACCGTCTCCGTCGTTACTTCGGCCACCGTAACCGGAAGTGCGGGAGGAGCTTGCTTTTCATCTTTGCCGCAGCCCGTCAAAGTGAGAACGAGTAGCGCGAAAAAGGAAGCGCTTGTTAGGATATTGAGACAGCTTGTTTTCAACCTAGTTTGTAATATCATCCTGATTCATTCCTCCTTCTTCTGCCGGACCTAGTTCCTGAGGCATGCCCGGGGTCGGAAGATCCGTACCGATCGCATTTATAAGGTCCGCGTACGACGTGAAGATGTCGGTCTTTGACTGTACCTGCTCGGCCCTGGCCTGTGCGAGAGTGGCCTGGGCGTTGAGAAGCTCGACGATGTCGCCTACACCCGCCTTAAAACGGGCAAGCGAGGCGTTATAAGATTCCTGGGCGCTCGCGACGAGAGTGTCGGCCGCACTCAGTGACTGGACTGCCGTGGTGAAATTGTAGTACGAGTTCCAGACCTGGTTAATGACTATCTGTTCCTGGAGCTCGAGCGCGGCGCGGGCCGACTCCAGCTGCGCGCTCGCTTTGCGGACGGAGTTTATTATCTGGAAGCCCTGAAATATGGGCACTTGAAGCTGGAGGCCAACGAGGTAATTCGTAAAGTACTCGTTACCATCCCCTTGAGGGTTTACCCACCACCTGACCAACTGCGCCGTGGCCGATATTTCGGGAAAGAACTGCGACTTGGCCTTCCACAAGAGCGCTTCCCTCTGCCTCACGGTAGCCTGGACCGCGGCCAGGTCGGGTCTGTTCTTCATCGCAAGCGCGATAATGTTATCAACGTTGTCGCTGATTGCCGCTACAGGTAGCTCGTTTAAATCCCCGTTCACATCGAAGGGAGTGTTAGCGGGCCATCCCACGGATGTCGCCAACAAACCCCGGTCTATTTCAACGTTGCCCTTCGCATCGACGAGATCGAGCTCGATCTGGGCCAGCTGCGCCTGTGCCTGGAGTACATCGGGGAGAGTGCCCACCCCCGCTTCGAGCCTGAGCTTGGCGGCGTCGAGACTCGTCTGCGCGTCCTCGAGACTCGCTTCGTCCGCGACCACGAGCGCTTTACTGCCTATGTAGTTGTAAAAGGATACGGCTACTGCCTGGAGCACATTCTGTATCGCCTGGTTCTGGTTCCAGTTCGCGTTTATAAGCGCGAGACGGGCGGCATCGACCTGCGCTTCGCGTCCCCCGAAATCGAAGAGCAGATAATTGAGGGTAAGTCCGACATTGCCGTACTGCTCCTGATAGGGATCGGTACCCGTCGACGATCCGCCCCCCTTAGCATAAGCGTATTTTGCAATACCTCCAATCTGTGGGTAGTAAAGACCCCTCGACTCAGCCCAGGCGGCGGCGGCTGCCCTTGCGTCCTCCCAGGCCACCTGCGTGGTCGGGTTGTTCACGAGCGCGACGTCGATGAGCTGGGAAAACGCAAGGCTCCCGGATTCCGATTTCATGTCTTCGGGGATCGCTGGCAATTCCTCGAGCTTGAACGATTCGATCAATTCCTTCTCGGAAGGCTTCCATTCCACCCCGGGGGCGGAAGACGCTTCTTTGTACGGGTTCAATTCGGGAAGGCCGTGAGCGCAGGACAGAACCAAAGACGATAAAGCAATCAAAGCATACAGGATTACATTTTTCGAGCTTTGCAAATCGAATCTCCGCACCAGATCAGAAGGATAAAGGTTAAAGAAGGGGTAAGCCCCCGCCTTGTGTTGAAAATACCCAAAGAAGCTACACGAAATAATAATCTCGTAAGAGAATGATTGTCAAGACTTGGAAAGCGTTAGACGAAGAAAAAAACCGGTCACTTCACTCTTCTTAGGTCATTAATCCTGTCGGCACTCTTCTTGGCGTCGATCATGGCCGCTACCAGAATTACGGTCGCGGCTGAAGAGTATATCAGCAGCCTCGTGAGCTGTGACATATCGAGGGGCGCATCCCGAAACGTGTTCCAGGATTTCATAAAGTAGACAAAAGGCTCGTAAGAAAGATAGCTGAGCAGGATGTTGAGCGCGAAGAACAGAAGCCCCTTCTGTATCTGATTGTTATATATCTGTCCGAGTCCGGGCAGCAACCCCGACAGAACGAGAGCAAGTATAGGGTTTTTCCTGTTCCTATTATCCGTCATTTTGTAAACTATATATCGGAACGCAGGTAGTTATAGTTTTTTTCATATTTCTTTCCGTTTGTCGAAATCGACAATAGCCGGAGATGGCAGAACGTAAACCTTTTGATATTTATGAGGCGGATATAGACGATGAGATGAGGTTTTTCAATTCGGAGCCGGGGTCGGGGGCCTTCATGAACGTCTCGCCGATAAGGAACACGTGCACGCCCTCCGCCCTGAGTCTCTTTATGTCCGCGCCCGAGCTTATCCCGCTTTCGGCGATCGCGATTATCCCGACGGGCATCATCCGTGCGAGCCTTGCCGACACATTCAGGTCTACCTCGAACGTCCTCAAGTCCCTGTTGTTGATTCCGATTATCCTGCCCCCGGCCTCAAGTGCCCTCCCGAGCTCCTCCTCGTCGTGGACCTCCACTACGGCGTTCATACCGAGCGAGTGAGTGAGGGCCAGAAGCTCCCTTAGCGCGTCCTGTCCGAGCGCCGAGACGATAAGCAGCAGAGCGTCCGCCCCGTATAGCCTCGACTCGTAGACCTGATAGGGGTCGATAATGAAGTCCTTACGCAAGAGGGGGACATCGACGGCTTCTCTTACCGCACTCAGGTACTCGAGGCTTCCCATAAAAAATTTCTCGTCTGTAAGGACCGATAGAGCGGAGGCGCCTGACTTCGCATACCCGAGGGCGATTTTCACCGGATCGAAATCCTCCCTCAAGACCCCCTTCGACGGTGAGGCTTTTTTTATCTCGGCTATTATCCTGAGCCGTCCCGTGGGATCGATGGCCTTATAAAAATCGCGGGGCGGCCGCATATTGCCGATTCCGCTGATAAGGGATTCTATGGAGCGGCGGCCCTTTGACTTCTCTACTTCTATTTTTTTATTTTCTATAATTGCATCGAGAATCATCTTGCTGAAACAATCCGTAATTTATTTATCCTTCGTAAGCTTCGCGAGCTCTTCGAGCTTCGAGAGAGCCCTCCCCGAGTCGAGGGACTCCACCGCCCTCTCGAGCGCTTCCCTGAGGTCGGGGCTCGTCTCGGAAACGTAAATCGCCGCGGCTGCATTTATCAAAACGATGTCCCGCTTGGCCTCTTTCTCTTCGCCTTTCAGTATCGACCTGAAAATACGCGCGTTCTCCTTCGCCGTGCGGCCGCCCTTGAGCTCGCTGATGTTCCTTCTTTTTATGCCGAGATCCAGGGGATCGAACTGATACTTTTTAACCATGCCGTCCTTTAGCTCGGCCACTACCGTCTTGCCCGTCACCGTGATCTCGTCCATCGAGTCAGCGCCGTGAACCACCATTGCGCTCTTGTGGCCGAGATTCCGGAGCACCTTTACGACGGGGTCGAGAAGCACCTCGGAATAAACGCCCACGACCTGGTGCTTCACGCCCGCAGGGTTCACGATGGGTCCCAGAATGTTGAATATAGTTCTTACGCCTATCTCTTTCCTCGGTCCGGCGACGTTCTTCATGGCGGGGTGATAAAGAGGGGCGAAGAGGAACACGATGCCGGCTTCGTCGAGGCACTTCCGCGCGACCTCCGCCGAATGGGTGATATCGACTCCCAGGGCCTCGAGCACGTCGGCGCTGCCCACGTAGCTCGATACCGAGCGGTTCCCGTGCTTGGCGACCGGTACGCCAGCGCCCGCAACGACAAAAGCGGCGGCGGTCGAGACATTGAACGTACCCTGCCTGTCCCCTCCGGTCCCGCATAGGTCGACTACGACCTCGTGTCTGGATTGAATCCGGGTCGCCTTATCCAGCATAACCTTCGCGGCGCCCGTAATCTCCGAGACCGACTCTCCTTTCATTCTGAGCGCGACGAGGAAAGCGGATATCTGCCCCGGTGTAGCCTCCCCCTCCATCATCATCTCGACGACGTCCGACATCTCGTGCTCTTCGAGGTCGATCCTCTCAACTACTTTCGCTATCGCTTCTTTTATCATTTACAGCTCACCTTTGTCCCGTGCGATCCTTATCTTATCGAGTATTCCGTTTATAAAAGAGCCCGATTCCTCCGTGCCGAACCTTTTACCGAGCTCGACGGCTTCGTTGATGGTAACCGCGGCGGGGATGCTGCTCAGGTAAATGAGCTCGTATATAGAAAGCCGCAGTATGTTCCTGTCTATTTTCGGCATCCTGGAAAGCCTCCAGTGCTCGGAGAACCTTCCAATGATATCGTCTATGTGTGTGAGGTTCTTGCAAGTGCCGAGTATAAGGACTGTAGAAAATTCTTTCATGTCCTCCGGAACCGGGGTATCGCCCCTCTCCCAGAATAGCGAGAGCTCGGCTTCCGGACAGGAGGATTCCCCTGAAGACTCGGTCAAAGCATCGTATTGATAGAGGAACTGGAGCGCTAGTTCCCTCGCGCGTCTCCTTATACCCATCTGGAAGACATCTACCCTTTTCGGGAAAGAATTTTAGTGAGATTAGCCATTTCGATTGCCGAGTACGCCGCCTCCGCGCCGCGGTTCCCGGCCTTGGAACCGGCTCTTTCAATGGCTTGCTGTACTGTTTCGGTCGTCAATACGCCCGAGGCTACGGGGATATCCATTTCGAGGCTTATAGTGGACAGCGTCGAAATAACTGTGGACGATAGATAATCGAAATGCGGGGTTTCACCCCTTATTATCGCACCGAGAACGATTATTGCGCTGTACTTTTTCCTTTCGGCGGCTTTTTTTACGGCATAAAGAAGCTCGTACGATCCGGGAACCCTGATGAGGTCGATATCTTCATCCGAAACGTTATGCCTGAGCAGCACGTCCACGGCCCCGCTCACGAGCCTCTCGGTTATGAAATCGTTGAACCTGCTGACCACCACCGCAAACCTTAGGCCTTTGGCGTCGAGGTTCCCCTCGAATTTTTTAGGCATTATTATCTCCTCTTCAGTCGACCATTGAAAGAAGGTGTCCGAGCTTGTCCTTCTTGACCTTCAAATAACTGGAATTCCTTCCGTTAGGCGGTATCTCGATAGGAACACGCTCGACGATCTGGAGCCCGAACCCTTCGAGGCCCTTTATCTTCTTCGGGTTATTGGTAAGGAGCTTCATGTTCCTCACGCCTAGGTCGAGCAGAATCTGCGCCCCGATACCGTAGTCCCTTAGGTCGGGCTTGAAACCCAGGACTTCGTTCGCTTCGACCGTGTCGAATCCGTCGTCCTGGAGAGCGTATGCCTTTATTTTGTTAATGAGGCCGATGCCCCGCCCTTCCTGTCTCATGTAAAGTATAACACCCGTACCCTCGTCATTTATAATCTTCATCGCCTGCTTTATCTGAGACCCGCAGTCACACCTGAGTGAGCCGAAGACATCGCTTGTGAGGCATTCGGAATGGACCCTGACGAGCACGTCATTTTCGGGTTTTATTTCGCCCTTGACGAACGCTACGTGATGCTGGGGGTCTATATCGCTTTCGTAGACTATGATCTGGAACTCACCGTTTTCGGTCGGGATCATGGCGGAAGCCGCTCTCCTGACAAGGCTCTCGGCTCTCAGGCGGTAGCTTATCAGGTCGGCAATGGAGGCGATCTTTATATCGTAGGTCTCGGCGAACTTCTCGAGATCAGGGAGACGTGCCATGTCTCCGTCATCATTCATTATTTCGCAAATTACGGCAGCCGGCTTAAGCCCGGCCAGGCGGGCAATGTCGACAGACCCTTCCGTATGCCCGGCCCTTACGAGCACGCCGCCCTTCCTGCATATAAGGGGAAATACGTGGCCGGGGCGGATGAAATCCTCCGCTTTCGAATCATCGGATATTACGAGGCGGATGGTAGAAGCCCTGTCGTATGCCGAAATACCCGTCGTAATACCGTGGCTTGCGTCGATCGAGATGGTAAAGGCCGTATATTGAGGCACGGGGTTATATTCGGGCTTTATGGGCTGGAGTCCTATGCGGTCCGCATTCTCCTTAGTGAGGGCGAGACAGATAAGACCCCTTCCGTTCTTTGCCATAAAATTGATGGTCTCCGGGGTAGCGTACTCGGCCGCGACGACCAGGTCGCCCTCGTTCTCCCTGTCCTTATCGTCGACGAGTATGACCATCTTGCCGCTTCTGATATCCGAGAGGGCTTCTTCTATGGAGCTGATAGGCATCTTATCTTCTTCCTCGAGCCTAAAAATTGAGAATGCTTATATTTTATTTAGGCTATCCGACTTACAATATAAGCGACCGTCCAGTTTTGTCAAATAAGCGGCCCACACGCCCGGTATGAATAAAATCGAGTCGGAACACCCTGTTATCGCTGAGAAATCCCCCGCGGAGAAACGAGCGTAACGATAATCCGTGATCGCCCATTCTTCAACTATCATAGTACCTTAAATCCTGTGACCAGGCTTTTCAGCCTTTCGTTATAGTAAACCTCTCCCCCGGGCAGGACCGCGAAGACGCCGATCTCCGGGTGTTTTTTTATAAATTCAATGGACCTGTCCTTCCCCATGACGAAGAGCGAGGTCGCGTATGCGTCGGCAAGGGCGCTGTCCCCGTCCAGTATCACCGTGACGCTCAGGAAATCCCTGCCGGGCTTTCCGGTCGAGGGGACGAGCAGATGATGATAGGCCTTTCCCTGTGGGTCTATGACCCTCTCATAGCCACCGCTCGTAGATATGGCGAGATCTCTAGTACCGGTATGAAACGAAGCTATCGTCCCCTCGCCGTCCGGATCCCGAATACCAATCTCTATATCGCTGCCGAAGACCTTGATGTCCCCCGAGAGGGAAACAATTCCCTTTTTTATCCCCCTTCGCTTCAGGACCCTGACTGCCTCCTCGACCGCGTAACCCTTGCCTATCCCGCCCAGGTCGAGCATCATGCCCTCCCTTTCGAGATAGACCTCGTCACCGTCAATGCGGAGATGCCTGTAATCGACGAGGGACTTCGCTTCCCTGACCTCCTCGTCGCCGGGAACCCGGCCGCCATCCCTCCCGAACCTGTAAACGCCTATCGTGAGGGCGCCTATAGTAGGGTCGAACGCGCCGCCCGTCTCCCCGGAAACATATAACGCCTCCTTCAGTACATCCAGGACGTCCGGGCTCGCCTTTACCGGACGTTTTCCGGCCATCCTGTTTATTTCAGACACCTCGCTATCGGGGCTATAATCGGACAGCAAGCCGTCGAGCTCTTTTATCTTCAGGAAGGCGGCGTCCGCGTCCGCGTTAGTGCCGCCGTAAATTAGAACGCGGGCGTAAGTCCCCATGTGGTACTGAGCCCTTTCTATAGGCGCTTCAGGAGTGGAACCCTGAGCCGGGATAGTCATTAACGAGTATACGAGAATGCCCAAGAAGCATGAGCGCATCACAATCAACCGGTAGAATGATACTGCAAGTGGCATGTTACAGCTTTAGAGGATAGCATAACCGGAGACGAACAGGCCTGCTTACATGGGGAGCAAGAGGATATCCGGGCATGGAACAAACTTGCCGATATTTAAAGGTATTGACTTGAGTTAAAGATAGCATTAATTTTTACAATGTAACGAGTTCAAATTATTAGAAATATACCGAGTATAGGGCAGGCCGTGATAATTCAGTGCGAAAAGTGCGGGAGAAAATTCAAAATAGACGATACCAGGATCACGCCTCCCGGGAGCAAAGTAAGATGCTCAAAATGTGGTCACGTCTCATTCATCGGGAAAGAAAGCGCGCCCGATAGAGGCGAGGCCCGGGCTCCGCTAACGCAAAACCCCTATGAGGCCCCAACATTTCCGACGCCTGACCAGACGGATACGGAAATCACCGGGGAAGCAATCGAAGATGGGGATACGGAAACGACAGATGGTTTTACATTCAGGTATCCGATAAAAAATGAGGCGGATAACGCATCGGGAGAAGACGCACGTAACGGTGAATATGCGGGGACGAATGACGCCCTATCCGTGACGGGGGACGGAGGGAACTGGGAGGAGTTCGTAAGCATTAGCAAGACCGAAAGGGAAATTGACGACTTCAGGATAAAAAGCGGCCGGGACAAGGGAAAACAGGATTCCGACTTCAACTGGGAGAGCCTCAGGATAAACGACGATCCGATCGGCGCCGTGGGGAGGGTCCCCAGGATGTTCGAGGACGAGGGCACGGACGACGATCTGATAATAATGAGGGAAGAGGGGATTCCCGAAGGCACCGAGCTGAATATAGGTCCCGGGGAAGCGAAGCCGAAGGAGCGGGAATATGTAACACATTCGCCCGAGAATCTGAGCGTGGACATGGACGTCCTAGCGGGGGGAGCGCACACGGCAGGAAGCTCCAGGAGAGTGCCCGGACCCTCGTACCGCGACTCGTTCAGGGTCCACCCGACCAGATACGGATCAGGCGGAAGTATATTCTCGAGAGCCGCATATACCCTATTGATAATGATCGTCTTCGCAGTGATCATCGGCGCGTCCTTCATCATTCTCTCCAACACCGGCATAATCCCCAGGGACAGCGCCGAGGAGATAGTGAGGGTGGTCAGATCGGTGATCCCCGTCAGCTTAACCGGGTCTCCGAAATACGAAGTCGCGATAACAGGACACCAGGGCAAATGGCTCGATACGAGGAACGGGCCCATGTACGTCGTGTCGGGCACCGTTACCAATGAATCCGGCAGCCCCGTCAATTACATCATGATCAGGAGCGAATTCTTATCTGACGGTCAGGTCGTCTATGATAACGTTGTATACGCAGGGAATACTTTCAGCGAAAACGAGCTCAGGGTGTCTCCGCTCCGGGACACGCTCCTCAAGCTCAAGAAGAGGTCGGGCGATATAGATTTCTATAACCCTGAAAAGCTGGCCGGGCTTAATTCGAACGTACAACCCGGGGAGTCCATACCGTTTTATACGGTGTTCCCGGCGTCTGGAAGGATGCTCGGCCTCAAATATGACCTCGAAGTCGCGGGTTATGAGTAACCGGCTTCCGGGACCGTACGTACGTATATAACAAAGCAATCCGTCCTGAGGCGAAACCCGCTTGATAAATCTTGTATAATCAATTACAATATTTGGATTAATAGTAGAAAAACAGAGATTTACCTTTCAGTCTGCTTTCGGGGAAAAACAGAAATTCAGTTTAGCCGTATAATTAGATATTTACCAAATATGGAGGGGATGTACATCATCTCCGCAAGGTGAGGGAATATATGAAATCGACCCGTCTAAAGATCAGTGTAAGCCAGGACGGCCTCCTGCCTCAGGAAACGGCGGAAATCGCGACTCTCGACTTCCCTGCCCTTCCTAAAAAGCTGCTGAAGGCCCTCGGTTTCGAGAGGGTCGATGCCAAGACTTACGTAGGCGTGCTGCCCGTATTCATAAACCTCGGGGAAAAGGACCAGGAAATCGAGATAGAACTGGGCGTGACCCTTC
>DATIET010000212.1:0-5033 GCA_035455615.1 Thermodesulfobacteriota bacterium | reverse complement strand
TGGACGCCATGAACAAAAATATTGACGGGTCAGACAACGTCTCGATTTATTTCGTCGAAGGCACAGAAGCGGTAATGCAAGCCCACCGCGGGTATCCCCAATGGTTCATTGATAAAGTGAAACGGATACCTTATCCGAAAGGCTTTACATGGAAAACAATAATAGACGGGAATTTGATCTACAGTGCTGATATAGAATCGGATACGGTCATAGGACAGGCCGGAAGGGACGTGGGAACGGAGAGCTACGCCTCCATGCCGATTAAATACGGCAAAAAAACGATCGGATGTGTAAACATTAATTCATTCAGAAAAAACGCGTTCAACAAAGAGGAGCTCAACCTCCTCGAGATGATCGCCGCCCAGATAGAGATCGCGGTCAATAACGCCCGTCAGGCGGGAGCCCTTAAGGAATCCGAAGAGAGGTACAGAACGCTGTTTGAGCAAACACCCGTGGGCGTCTATACATATGACAAGAACCTGATCATTACCAACGTCAACGAACGGCATGCGGAGATAATGCACTCGTCACGCGACAAGATAATCGGATTCGATATTCATGAGCTGAAAGACAAATCATTCAATTACATTCACGCGCAGGCTGTTCAGGGACAAAAATCAAGACATGAGGGTTATTACAAATCAACAACAGGCGATGCAGAGCTTTATATACTGGTCTCCGCAGCACCGCTCAAGGACGCTCAAGGCAATATCGTCGGCGGAATGTCGGTAGTGGAAGACATAACCGACCTTAAGAACGCCGAGGACATGCTTAAGGAGAGCGCAAACAGGTACCGGACCCTGGTTGAAAACATAAACGACCTGATCGTAGAAACCAGCGCAGACGGCAGGTTCATTTATCTGAGCCCGAAACACGAAGAAATCCTCGGATATAAACCTGAAGAGCTCATGGGCAGAAATATTTTCGAGAACATTCATCCGGACGATCTCCCGCTCGCCTTGAAGGAATTCAGCAGGGTAATAGAAAGTCAGACCTCGGGCAAAGCGGTTTTCAGGTACAGGCACAAGAACGGCAGCTGGAGATGGTTTGAAAGTACGGGCCAGACCGTCGATACCGTGAGCGGAGAGATGAGGTGCGTCATCGTATCACGGGACATCACGGACAGGAAGAGATTCGAAGAGGAGCTTTTCAAAGCGGAAAAGCTCGAGTCACTCGGGGTCCTGGCCGGGGGCATAGCCCACGACTTCAATAACCTGCTCACCGTTATACTCGGGAATATCTCCGTGTCGAAAATGAAACTCGACCCGAAGGACAAAATACACGGCAGGCTGGTGGATGCGGAAAACGCGTCTTTCAGGGCCAGGGACCTGACTTCGCAGCTCCTGACATTCTCAAAGGGCGGAGCCCCGGTGAAGGAATTCCTGCAATCACTGGGCGATCTGATCGTCGATACCGCCAATTTCGTAGTCAGCGGATCCAAAGTCAAATGTGAATTCGAGATCGACGAAGACCTGTGGCCGGTGGAAGTGGACGAAGGCCAGATAAGCCAGGTCATTCATAACCTCATAATTAATTCGGACCAGGCCATGCCCGACGGAGGCATCATCAAGGTGGGCGCCAAGAATGTCGAGCTAGGCGCAGACAACGAACCCCGTCTCAAGGAGGGCAGATACCTGAATATTACGATCGAAGATACGGGAATAGGTATGACCAAAGAGCTTATGGACAAGATATTCGACCCTTATTTCACGACCAAACAGAGGGGGAGCGGCCTTGGACTCGCTACCGTATATTCGATCGTCAAAAACCACGAGGGCCACATAGAGGTTTCGTCAAAAATAGGGGCGGGCACAAGGTTCGATCTCTACATTCCGGCTGCAAAGGTTAAGGTGAGAAACATTATCGGCGAACAAAATATCGAGACCGGGGTCGGAAAAATACTTGTAATGGACGACGAACAGATGGTGCGGGAAGTAGCGGGAGAAATGATAATACAGATGGGGTACGAGGTCGAGTACGCGTCTGACGGGCGCGAAGCCGTGGACAGGTATATCAGGGCCATGGAAGAGGGGAAACCCTTCGACGCGGTAATGGTCGATCTCACCGTGCCGGGCGGGATGGGGGGAGAGGAGGCTCAAAAGAAGCTGATGGAAATAGATCCGGCGGTCAGATCGATAGTGTCGAGCGGTTATTCAAACGACCCGGTAATGTCAAAATATGAAGAATACGGGTTCAGGGGCGTAGTAACGAAACCTTACAACATCGAGCTCCTGAGCAAAGCCATCCATAATGTCCTGAACGATACGGTAAATGTTAAATTCATCAACAATAACGGGGCGGAATCGCAGTAAAAAGCTAATTTAACCCGAAGCTTCCGCAGCCGTAACCGGCCCCCGCCCGGGCCGCGAATTTCCGAGTCCGAGTTGAATATAATCACTTTTCCTATATACTACGTTCTTTCCCGCAATTTCGGGCTCTATTTCAGCACAATCATATGGAATCCAAATATATAAGGAATTTTTCCATCATCGCGCACGTGGACCACGGCAAATCCACGCTTGCGGACAGGCTGCTTGAATTCACCGGGACCCTCACCGAAAGGGACAGGACGGAGCAGTTCCTCGACAACATGGAGATCGAAAAGGAAAGGGGCATAACCATAAAGGCACAGGCCGTGAGGATTTATTACAATGCCGACGACGGAATCAGATACGAATTTAACCTGATAGACACCCCGGGGCACGTGGACTTCAGTTACGAAGTCTCGAGGAGTCTGATGGCTTGCGAGGGGGCGCTCCTCGTAGTCGACGCCTCTCAGGGGGTTGAAGCCCAGACGGTGGCGAATGCTTACCTTGCTTCCGATTCGGGACTGGAGCTCATACCCGTGATAAACAAGATAGACCTCCCGGCGGCAGACCCGGAAAGGGCGAAAACCGAAATCGAGGAAGTTATAGGCATGAGCGCGGAAGGCGCCATACTGGCAAGCGCCAAGGAAGGGATAGGCACGAAAGAGATTCTCGAATCGATCGTGAAGAATATCCCCCCGCCCGCCGACAAATCCCATCTCCCGCTGAAGGCCCTTATTTTCGACAGCTGGTTCGACTCCTATCAGGGCGTCGTGATGCTGATCAGGGTATACGAAGGGAAGATAAGCCTCGGGGAGAGCATCAAGTTCATGTCCACCGGCAAGTCGGGCGAAATAAAAAAGCTCGGCGTTTTCTCGCCGAGGGCAGTCGAAGTAGAGGAGCTTGGGACCGGGGAGGTCGGCTTCGTATCGGCCTCGATAAAGGAGATAGGCGAAGCAAAGGTCGGCGATACCATCACCAGCGTCTCGAGACCCACCGACGCACCTCTGGCGGGGTTCAAGGTGATGAAACCCATGGTATTCAGCGGTCTTTACCCGATTGAACCCAGTGATTACGACAGGCTAAGGGAGGCGCTCGAAAAACTGGGACTTAACGACTCGTCCCTAGTATACGAGCCCGAGACCTCGGTAGCGCTCGGATTCGGTTTCCGGTGCGGTTTCCTGGGCCTCCTCCATATGGAGATAGTGAAGGAGAGGCTCGAGCGCGAGTTCGAGCTCGAGCTTATAACCACCGCGCCGACGGTGATCTACAGGGCGACCGACAAGAAGAAAGAGGTCATTTACGTCGATAACCCGAGCGAGCTCCCGACGCCGGACAGGCTGGAAATGGTCGAAGAGCCCTACGTCCTGGTCTCGCTCCATACGCCCGGTAAATACCTGGGGGCGATTTTCGACCTGTGCATAAAAAAGCGGGGCATCCAGCGCGATATTAGATACGTGACCCAGGACAGGGTCATCGTGGAATACGAGATTCCGCTCTCGGAGATCGTGTTCGACTTCTATGACAAGCTGAAATCGGTTTCGAAGGGATACGCCTCGATGGACTACGACCCGGTAGGATACAAGGAATCGGACCTTATAAAACTGGACGTGCTCGTGAACGGCGACGCCGTAGACGCGCTTTCGATTATCGTGCACAAGGAAAAAGTGTACGAAAGAGCGAGAGACCTGATAGCGAAGTTGAGGTCGCTGATCCCCCGCCAGTTATATGAAGTAGTGATACAGGCGGCCATCGGGAACAGGATAATAGCGCGCGAATCGGTCAAGGCGTTAAGGAAAGACGTAACCGCCAAATGTTACGGCGGCGACGTGACGAGGAAGAGAAAGCTCCTCGAAAAACAGAAGAAAGGCAAGAAGCGCTTGAAACAAATAGGCAAGATCGAGATACCCCAGGAAGCTTTCCTCGCCGTGCTTAAGACCTAGAAAGACGTATCCAGGGCTATCGCACTCTCCCTTTTTTTACCTCTTATTCGCAGACATCATCATCTCGGTTATAGCGTAGGTCGCTCCGCTCACAGCTTCCGGGTCGGTGACGACGTTTATGACGGCGGGGACGCCTGAAGAAAAGGCCCTCTCTATCGCGGGCTCGAGACCGCGGGGGTTTTCAATGAGCTCGCCGTACCCGCCTAACGCCCGGAGCACCTCGTGAAAGGGAATTAGACCGAGCTCGACACCTTGCGCCGTAGAGCCCTTCCCGTACGTTATCTCTATCTGATGCCTGGTCATCCCCCAAGCGCTGTCGTTACACACGACGGCGACGAAAGGCAGCTTGTGCCTGAGCGCAGTCTCGAACTCCATGAAGTTCATTCCGATGGCGCCGTCGCCCGTGATGAGAGCCACCTGCTTCCCGGGGTGAGCAACCTTTGCCCCTAGAGCGAACGGCACGCCCACGCCCATGCACCCGAGCGGTCCCCCTTTCACATAATGTCCGGGCCTCCTGACCCTGTAATGACCGTCCGTCCATGCCTGCGTGTCGCCCCCGTCTATGACGAGTATGCCCTCTTCGCCGATGACGTCTTCGACCGCCTTCGCCACCCTGACCGGATGTATCGGGACCCCGGAGGACTTCCTGAGCTTGTTGGCCTCCTTCCATCTTTCACGGCGGAGCGCTTCAGCCTTCTTCAGCCAGGGGGAGTAATCGGGCCCGATAGAATGCCCCTCCATATAATCCGAAAGCTCTGACAGTACCGTCGCCAGGTCCCCCGCA
>DATIET010000211.1:0-2707 GCA_035455615.1 Thermodesulfobacteriota bacterium | reverse complement strand
CAGCCTTTTTAAAATTCCCCTCCCCCCCTCAACAGGAGGGGGGAGGGTTAAGGGTGGGGGTGTCACTTTTCACACATCCATCCAACAAAACCCGTTCGCCCTGAGCTTGTCGAAGGGTTGAACCGGTATTACCTCCGAATGTCAGTGGTGACCCACACGAAGCACGCACAATTCCGGGTTACTTCGCCGCCTCCTTTTCGTCCTTCGCCGCACCTTCCTCAAAATACACATCTCTATATATTATATGGTCGAGCGGGTTAGGCTTAAGCCCTTTCACATAGGGCTTTATCATGTTCTGCTGATTCGATATATAGAAGGGCGCAATGGGCGCATCTGTTTCAAGCAGAACCGTTTGTGCCTGGTCGTAGATAGCCTTCCTTTTTCCCGGGTCTAGCTCCTCGGCAGCCTTCTCGACGAGCGCATCGTACTCCCTGTTGCACCACCTCGTCCTGTTGTTTCCCGATATGCACGTGAATATCGACATGAAATTGTGCGGGTCGGGGAAGTCGGCCCCCCATCCAGCCCTGTGTATCTCCGGAGGGTCCGTGTTTATAGTGCTCAGGTACACCTTCCATTCCTCGTTTATCAGCCTGACCTTTATCCCGAGGTGCTCCTTCCACATGCTCTGGAGCGCTTCGGCTACGACCCTGTTGTTGCTCACGTCCGGCCAGAGGAACGTGACAGTCGGGAACCCCTTACCGTCCGGGTACCCGGCCTCCCTGAGCCACGCTTTCGCCTGTTCCGGGTTAAACTCGATCCCTATGTCCGGGTTATATCCGAGCATATTCTGCGGTATCCACGATGTAGTCGTAATACCCGCGCCCTGTATCAGGCCTATGATGCTCTGCCTGTCTATGGACGCAGCGAACGCCTTCCTCACGAGCGGGTTGTCGAAGGGCGGCTTCTCGACGTTAAACGCGATGTAATTAACTCTGAACTGAAGAGTGGTTGTGAAATCGTCGAGGTCTTTCAGCCTCGGCACTTCTAGCGGAGGTATGCTCTTGCTGTCGGCGTAATCGAGCTCCCCGCTTTCGTACTGTGCTAAAGCCGAAGACGGGTTTTCGTTCATTATGAGCTTTACCCTCTTGATCCCTGGCTTCTCCCCCCAGTAACCCGGGTTCTCCGTGAGGATTATGTTGTCGTGGTGCCTCCACGAGGCAAGAATGTATGGACCAACCGTGACGATATTCTCAGGCTCCGTCCACTCAAGCCCGTGTTTGTCGATTATGTCCTTTCTCTGGGGGAACGTCGTGATGAACGCGAGCATGCTGGGGAAGTAGGCGGCGGGCCTTCTCAGCCTCACTTCGAGCGTCCTGTCGTCGAGGGCCTTCACGCCGACCTTACCTGCGTCGTTGACCGCTCCCGTATTGTATTCCTCGGCGTTTTCCACGTCATAGAGTGAGTACGCGTAGTCGCCTCCCGTTTCCGGGTTCAGTATCCTCTTCCAGGAATATTCGAAATCCCCCGCCGTGAGCGGTTTTCCGTCACTCCATTTGACCCCTTCCCTGATTTTAAACGTATACGTCTTCCCGTCTTCGCTTATCTGCCAGCTTTCGGCGAGGTTTGGTTCGGGGGTGAAGTCCTCTCCGAACTTCGTCAGACCCTCCATTATGTTATTGATGATATTGACGGACGTGCTGTCCGTGGCGAGGGACCAATCGAGCGAGGGGGGCTCGTTTCCCAGGTTTACATTGAGCGTATCCCTCGGAGCGTTGCCGCTCTTATCGTTACCCCCGCATCCGGTTATCAGAAAGAGACATACAATTAGAAAAAATCGTACGCGCATGGGTCTTATCTTAAAGTATGGGTATCCCGCTGTCCAATCGGCGCTGTCAGGCGATTACGCTCTCCCCCGAGACCTCGTACGCGACGACGCTCTCGGGCCCCTCGATCAGTTCAGGGAACTTTTTTTCGAAATCCTTGAAGTGCGGCATCTCGAAATGGAGATCGAGGTCCTTACGGCTCCTCCACTTCTCGTAGAACGTAAACGAATCGGGGTCGAAAGGGTCCTGGAGGAATTCATAAACAATGCACCCCTCCTCGCCCCTCGAGGGCCCGAGCATCCCTCTCGACATCTCCATCATCTCCTTCCGGCGCTCGGGCTTGGTCCTGAATTTTGCGATGAGTATGAGCACGCATCCCCCTTTACAAACTCGATGAAAAACCGTAGTATAGGCTTTGTCATAAGGGTTTTCAAGCGTATATCGGACGACAGGCAGGGTTATTGTTACGGGTTCAGGAGATATGAGATGTCAGATGACAAATATAAGCGCGGATTGGAAAAACTCGAAGAGATTTCTCCGGGCGCCTCGAAGAGGACCGCTGAAAGTCTCAACGATATAGCGCCCGACATGGTGCGGTACATGATGGAGTTCGTCTTCGGCGAGATATCGTCGAGGCCCGGTCTCGACATGAAGTCCCGCGAGATCGCGGCCGTCGCCGCCCTTGCCGCGCTCGGGACAGCGCCCAACCAGTTGAAGATTCATATAAAGGGCGCGCTCAACTGCGGCTGCTCCAGGGACGAGGTCGTGGAGGTGCTTATTCAGGTCCTGGTCTACGCCGGTTTTCCCGCTACGCTTAACGGTCTCCGGTTGGCCAAAGAAGCGTTTCAGGAGATTGACGGAAAATCCTGACGCTAATTCTTTCCCGCGGGCAGTCTATATACATCGCTCTTCTATCGATGCTGTCTCTTTTCGGATAGAAGCCT
>DATIET010000210.1:0-11602 GCA_035455615.1 Thermodesulfobacteriota bacterium | reverse complement strand
CGAGAAAACCGAGAACGTCACCTCTGTCGAGTTTGAACGATAAGTTTTCTACCGCGACCAGGCTGCCGTAACGCTTCGTAAGATTATGTACATATACCATATCAGCACGGTCCCCTGGCCGCCGTATATCCGACATCCGGGGGGTCGATCTCCGGGAATAGAATAACCGCCAGGAAATTCTATTCCAAACTATTTGCCAAGAACACTCGAAAAACCGGACATTTCGGTCTTGCTTCGTACGATTGAATTTCTAGATTGACTAAATATATCAACTATGCTAAAAAACTGATATACTATAAGAAGCTAGGGTAAAGTAATAGGAATCATTTGATAATATCGGACAACTTTTATAAATAAAAAGCTGTTTTGCGACTGCTCTAAAGATAGGAATAAAGGTGATAGGACCTGCTCAGCCGTGTGTAGAAATTAAAAAGCCGAAAAGCATTCTTCAGCTAAATAACCTAACAGGGAGTATCGTTTATGAGCAATGAAGAATTAAGCCGGGATGAGAAGCTCGTACGCGCCGTTCAGGAGAAATACCACAACATGCTCGAGCAGGGCGTGGACCCCTATGAATGGGCCTATGCCTGGAGGTCGGAAATTAACCGCGGAGGGTTTAAAGCGGTCGACTTCTTGATGCGCGAGATAGTGGATACGGGTAAATGCGTCGGCTGCGCCGCATGCGTCACTATCTGCCCCACGGACGTATTCGATTACAAAGACGAGCGCCCCGTTGATACGAGAAACGACGCGTGCGTTTTCTGCGAGCTATGCGCGGACGTATGCCCCGTCCTCCGCCCCCTGGATAAAGACCTGAACGCGCTTCTCGGATTCAAAAAACCCGTCCTGGATGAAGGCTTCGGTCCCTACAACTACGCAGTTATCGCAAGGGCGAAAGACCAGGAGGTCCTGAAGCGAGGACAGGACGGAGGTGTCACCAGTGCGCTGCTAGTCCATGCGCTCGAAAAAGGGACGATAAAGGGAGCGGTATTGGGCGACGTGCTGCCCGAGAACCCTCAGGTAGGGGTGCAGAAACTCGCGACCACGCCTGAGGAAATAGTTGCCTGCAGCGGCTCACGCTATACGTATTCACCGAACACGGTCGCCCTCACCGAGGCGATGAGAAAAGACATACGCCCGATCGCGGTAGTGGGAGTACCCTGCCAGGTCGACGGGATCAGACAGCAGCAGTACAGCAGCATACGTCTTGAAGTGGCGAAATGGTATCAAAAGAACGTAACGCTTGTCATAGGGCTCTTCTGCTCGGAGAGCTTTACTCATGAACACATCAAATACATCGCCGAGACGCTTAACGTAGAGCCCAAAGACATCGTGAACGTAAACGTAAAGGGGAAGGTAATAATCAATCTCAGGGACGGCCGTGAAATTATAATGAAGCTTAAGGATTTCCATCAGTTCGCACGTCCCGCATGCCTTTACTGCCTCGACTACTCGGCCGAACACGCCGATATAGGGGTCGGGGGGATAGGACTCGACGGGTGGACGTTCGTCGCCGTGAGAACGGAGGCCGGGCACAAGGCGTTTCAGGCGGCGGTCGACGACGGGCTCTTCGAGATAGTGCCGGTCGAGACGGAACCGCGAGCCAAGGAGCTTTTGATAAAGCTCTGTGATATGAAGAGAAACAAGCCCCTGCCCGCCCTGATGCCCACGCTCCAGGAGCGGATCGAAATGGGTAACACTAATCCTAAGACTCTCTACAAAGACTACAATCCCACTAACGGAGGAAAAGCGTCTAAATGAGTTCCAACAACGGCCGGCCTATTCTAGAGGATGTCAACGTTATCGTAGCCGGGCAGGGAGGGGACGGCTCGCTTACTGTTATTACGATGCTGGCCGAGCTGCTCCGTACGAACGGCCTTAACGTTTACACCGAGAGGGACGTTTTATCGAGGATAAGGGGCGGACACGCAGCCGCAACGATGAGGGCGTTTACGGGCGACAGGTACTGCATCGGGAGCAACATCAACCTTCTGGTAGCTCTCGATGAGGAAGCAGTTGAAAAAAACGCGCGCCAGCTGGATTCAAAAAGCATAGTGGTTTATGACGATTCGGGAGGCCCTGTTCCTTCGGTGCTCCCCGAGGGGACCAAGGTCTATTCCGCCCCCTTTAACAGGATCGCCATGCGTACGATGAGGAGGGAGCTCTATAAGAACAGCATCGCGTTCGGGGTCGTGGGGAGACTCCTCGGCCTCGAGGACGAAACACTGCGTGAGACATTCATAAAGCACTTCCAGAGAATGGGACAGGTCATTCTCGAATATAACCTCGAGGCGCTTGGACTGGGATTCCATCTCGCGGACGAGAAGGGCATACACGAAGGGGAAGGACTATATAAGATTAAAAAATCCGCACCCGAAAAACGCTTATTAATCACGGGAAACGAATCGGTCGCCTTCGGTTTCATGGTCGCGGGCGGCAGGTTCTTCTGCGGTTATCCGATCACGCCCTCCTCGGAGGTTCTGGAGACTCTTCAGAAGTGGCTCCCGCGGTGCGGGGGTGTAGCGAGACAGACCGAGGACGAGCTCGCCGGCATAAACATGGCAATAGGTGCGGCGCTTACAGGAACGAGGGCGATGGTCGCGACCTCAGGGCCCGGGTTCTCACTCATGCAGGAGGGCGTCGGCCACTGCGGGTCGGGGGAGATACCGCTCGTTATCGTGGACTGCCAGCGTTCGGGACCGAGCACCGGCATGCCGACCAAGCCCGAGCAGAGCGACCTCAATCTGATGGTGTTCGGAGGGCACGGGGACTTCCCGCGCATAGTGCTTACGCCGGGACATCCCGATGACTGTTTTTACCTCACCGTCGACGCCACGAACCTGGCGGACAAGTACCAGTGCCCGGTCTTCCTGGCTATGGACCAGGCGCTGTCCCAGAATATCGCGACCGTCGAGCCGTTCAACCTCGACGGGGTGAGCGCGGTGCCGGGTAAGCGTCTTGAAGCGGGCGATATCGAAAAGCTCGGGGTCTACAAGAGATATGAATTCACGGAGGATAATATTTCGGCGTTTGCCGCGCCCGGTACACCCGGAGGGTTGTCTCTCGTTACAGGGAACGAGCATAACGAATGGGGGCTCGTCTCCACAGACCCGGTCAACCGTGTGAAAATGATGAATAAAAGGATGAACAAGATCGAGGTCGCGAAGGACGAATTGCCGAGGGCGCGTCATTTCGGCGACCAGAGCGCGAAGATCGGATTCATAGGGATCGGCTCGCTATTCGGGGTGATACTCGAAGCCATGGAGGATTTACAGAGGGAGGGCGTGAAGACGCAGTATTTACAGCCGAGGACCATATGGCCGGTGCTCGAAGACATACACGCCTTTATCGAAAAATGCAGCAGGGTATACGTAGTCGAGCTTAACGCGCAGGCACAGCTGGCCCATATACTCATCCACCAGGGAGCGGACCCCGGGAAAATAGTCAACATATTGAGATACGACGGAATTCCGTACAGACCAGCCGAGCTTGTAAAGAGCGTTCTCCAGGCAGAAAACAGCAGTAAGATTAAGAAGGGGAAAAAGGAGGCAAAGCTTCAATGACGATGCAAACCCACATCAAGACGTTCGCGCCTGCACGACCCATATGGTGCGCCGGGTGCGGAGACTTCGCCGTTCAGGGAGTCCTCGAGAAATCTCTTCACAAAATGGGCATACCCCCTCACAAGCTAATGATGCTCGCCGGCATAGGGTGCTCCGGGACCATTCAGAATAACCTGCCCTGCTACGGTTATCACGCGCTCCACGGAAGGGTTTTGCCCGCGGCCATCGGAGCGAAGCTGGCCAATCCCGACCTTACGGTGATAGCGGCCGGAGGGGACGGCGACGGGTACGCCATAGGAGCCGGCCACCTCGTACACACATTTAAGAGCAACCCCAGCATTATGTACATAGTCATGAACAACTGCAATTACGGGCTGACCAAAGGCCAGGCATCACCCACGAGCCCGACCGGATACCACGACAACCCCGAATCGGGCATGGACTCGATTCTATTGGGCCTGAGCTTTCCTTCGGCTACATTCATTGCACGCGGTTTCAGCGGGAACCCGGAACAGCTCGAAAGGTTGATGGGGGCCGCACTCGATCATACGGAATCCAAAAAGGGGTTTGCATTCCTCGAGGTTCTTTCGCCATGCGTAACCTATTATGATACCCACAGGGAATGGCGCGCAAGGGTGTATAACGTCGACGAAGAGGAAGGGTACGACCCGTCCGACCGCGGCATGGCGTTTCAGAGGGCTCTCCAGCTGAGGGCGGAGGGGCGGATACCGATAGGGCGGATATTCAAGGGGGAACACGCTTCGCTCGAATCGCTGATCCTGAATAAGGCCGAGCTACCGCCCGCTCAGCAAAAAGTCGGACTCGACGGACATAGAGAGCAGTACAAAAAGTTCATCGATTCTTATATGGGCTAGTCCGCAGACCCCGGGGCACGCTTCGCTGCCGGAGCATAACGCCCGGGAAGCCATAATTTTATACGATTGGACAGTTGAATACGCCGTTTTGACCTATTCTTCCATGATCCCTAAGAGAACACAAAAGAATTACTCTGTAATATCGGTCTATTAGACGCCGCGAGATTGCACAAAAATATAGCTGTGCTAATATAGTATCGATTAATTGATACTTTAATACCAACCCGATCAGAAAACTGAAGAATCTAATCAAAAGGGCAAGAATAAATGGATATTTCACATATTTTTCACGGACCTAACTCAGGTTATGTGCTTGAACTCTATGAGCGTTACTTGAGGGACCCGGACTCGGTCGACTCCTCCACGAGGGCGATATTTGACAAGATGCGTCCCGAGATATATGAAGAGAAACCCTCCGAGATCACCCAGCACGATATAGATAAAATTGTGGCAACGGCGAACCTCGCCCAGGCGATCAGGGCCTTCGGCCATCTGGATGCCGATATAGACCCCCTGGGCAGCCCTCCGCCGGGAGACCCTTCACTCGAGCTCTCGACACACGGATTGACGCCGGAAGACCTGACCGAGCTCCCGTCGAGCCTCATCGGCAGACCCGTATCGGACAAGACGGACAATGCTTATGACGCGATCGAGGAGCTCAGAAAAATCTATTCCTCCAAGGTTGGTTACGATTATTATCACATTAATTCGCTCGAAGAGAGAAAATGGCTCAGGGAAGCGGCGGAAACCGGAAGATTCAGACCGCCCGTAGACCCGATCAACGAAAAGCTGCTGCTCGAAAACCTTACCAAAGTCGAGGTGCTGGAAAAGTTCCTCCATCGGATTTTCCCCGGCAAGTTCCGCTTCTCGATCGAAGGCGTGGACATGCTCGTCCCTATTCTGAACGAGATCGTCGGCATAGCGGCCGAGACCGGCATACGCCACATCTTCATGGGCATGGCTCACAGGGGCCGCTTGAACGTCATGCATCACGTCATGACCAAGAGCTACAAAGGCTCGCTGATTAAATTCAAAGACCCGGTGCAGGAACGGGATTTCAGGGACTACATGGGCTGGACGGGCGATGTGAAATACCACGAGGGGGCGCGCCACGCGATAAAGAACGGAAGAGAGATAGAAATGCAGATCAGCCTGTCGCCGAATCCGAGTCACCTGGAGTCGGTGAACCCGGTAGTGGAGGGAATGGCGCGGGCGGCCGGAACATCCGTCAACGCGAGCGGAGAGCCGAAGTTCGATCCGGACGTGGCGCTCCCGATAATCGTTCACGGGGACGCGGCTTTTCCCGGCCAGGGTATAGTAGCCGAGACGCTCAACATGTGCAGACTCCCGGGCTACACCACGGGCGGCACTATTCATGTAATCACCAACAACCAGCTCGGATACACGGCGCTCCCGAACGAGAGCCGAAGCACGCTCTACGCGAGCGACCTCGCCAAGGGCTTCGAGATACCGATCGTCCACGTGAATGCGGACGACCCCGAAGCGTGCGTCGAATGCGCCCGGCTCGCGTTCGCATACCTGAACAAGTTCGGGAAGGATTTCCTGATAGATCTCGTGGGATACAGGCGACACGGACACAACGAAGCCGACGAGCCCGCATTCACGCAGCCGGAAATGTACAAGATCATAGACGACCACCCTACCGTCAGGGAAATCTGGGCGGAGGCGCTCGCAGAGCGGAATATAATAAAAAAGGACGAAGCCGACGAGATCGTAAACAAATACAACGAGATGCTCCACAGCGATTTCGAATCCCTCACCCCGCAGGACATACCTGAAGAGGCCCTTTCCACGATACCTCCCGCGGGGGCGGCTCAGAAGACCATCACTTCGGTGCCCGCGGAAGCGCTCAGGGAAATGAACGCTTCCCTGCTCAAAATCCCCGAAGGTTTCACGATAAACCCGAAACTCAGGCGCGGTAGGGAGCGCAGGGAAATCGCACTCGCAAATATTGACGAAAAGACGGTCGACTGGGCCATGGCGGAAGAACTGGCGTTCGCGTCTATACTGGCCGACGGCACATCGATCAGGTTCACGGGGCAGGACGCTGAGCGCGGCACTTTCAGCCACAGGCACGCTGTACTGCACGATTTCAATACCGGGCGAACCTACGCCCCGCTCCAGCACATACCGCAGTCGAAAGCGGCTTTCGAGATATTGAACAGCCCCCTTACCGAAAACGCATGCATAGGGTTCGAATACGGTTACAACATACAGGCGCCCGACAGGCTGGTCATATGGGAAGCTCAATACGGGGATTTCATCAACGGCGCCCAGACGATAATAGACGAATATGTCGTCTCGGCCAGGGCCAAGTGGGGACAGACCCCCTCGCTCGTCCTGCTGCTTCCTCACGCATACGAGGGCCAGGGACCCGATCACTCAAGCGGACGCATGGGCAGGTTTCTGGATTCGGCTGCCGAAGTCAACATACGTATCGCCAACTGCACGACCTCCGCGCAGTATTTCCATCTGCTCAGGAGACAGGCCGGAGTGCTGGAGATAGACCCGCTGCCGTTAATCGTGATGACGCCCAAGAGCCTTTTGCGCAATCCTCTTGTTTTTTCTTCTCTAAGGGACCTGTCGGAAGGCACATGGCAGCCTTTCATAGACGACGAAATGAGCAACAGTCAGGCGAAGTCCGTGAAGAGGCTCATCCTCTGCAGCGGAAAGGTCTACATCGACCTTATCGGGAGCGAGCTCAGAAAACAGAATGCAAAGGACATCGCGATCGCCAGGCTCGAGCAGCTGTACCCGGTCCCGACGACCCTGATCCAGAAAGTCCTCGGCAGGTATCCGAAGCTCAAGGAGGTCGTATGGCTCCAGGAAGAGCCCGAAAACATGGGTGCCTGGATGTTCATATACCCGTTTTTAAGGAAATTTATCAAAGGAACCGTCCCGCTTCATTTCATAGGGAGGCGCAGGAACTCGAGTCCTGCGGAAGGGACGGCTTCGATGCATAAAGTAAACCAGGAAGCGCTCCTGAAGCAGGCGTTCATGATCGGAAAGCAGCTTCCCAACATCGACGAATTGGGAATTACGTGGGTAAAAAACGTCTAAATACCGGAGAAATAACATGCCTATAAACATCGCCGTACCCGAATTGGGTGAGTCCGTCGTGGAAGCGACTATCGTGAGATGGTTCAAATCCGAAGGCGACCCAGTGAAAATAGGGGAGCCGCTTGTCGAGCTCGAAACCGAAAAAGCGAACTTCGAGGTCGCGGCCGAGAAGGAAGGGACGCTGATCAACATACTTAAAAGGGACGGAGATGATGTCGAGGTCGGGGAAGTGCTCGGCGTGATCGAGGAAGGGAAAGCCGGCGCGGCGCCCGGGCCCAAGGAAGCCCCGAAGCCGGCAGCAGAAGCAAAAGAAGAGGCCGTAAAGAGACCCGAACCTGCCGCCGAGAGGGTAACCCCTGTGGCGAGGCGGATCGCGGAGGAAAAGCAGGCTGATCTCGGCAAAGTGGAGGGCACGGGACCGAGCGGCCGGATAACAAAGGAAGACGTCGAAATTTACATAGAGAAGCAAGCGAAAGAGACAGCCCGGACAGAGGCGCCGAAGGCCGAGCCCGGAAGGGGCAAATCCCCCGCTCTGGTCGAGGCGAAAGAAGCGACTATCCTCCGCATTTCGAGGGACGCGAGGGAGGAGCGGATCAAGATGTCCCGGAGGAGACGAACGATCGCCCGGCGGATGCTCGAAGCCACACAGTCGACGGCCATGCTCACGACCTTCAACGAGATCGACATGAGCGCGGTCATGGAGCTCCGCAGACGGAGGAAAGAGTCATTCAAGGAGAAATTCGGGGTCAGTCTGGGACTGAATTCCTTCTTCGTCAAGGCCGCCATAGGGGCGCTTAAGGAATTCCCGCAGGTAAACGCCGAGATCGACGGCGACGACATGATTATCAAGCATTATTACGATATAGGGGTGGCTATAGGGGCGACAGAAGGGCTCGTAGTCCCGGTACTGAGAAACGCGGACAGCATGTCGTTCGCGGCCATCGAAAAGGGGATCAAGGACTTCGCACAGAGAGCGGAGGACAATTCCCTCACGCTCGAAGAGATAATGGGCGGCACTTTTACCATAACGAACGGCGGGGTTTTCGGCTCGCTCATGAGCACCCCCATACTGAACCCCCCGCAGTCGGGAATACTCGGGCTTCACAAGATCGAAGACAGGGCGGTCGCAGTTAACGGCTCGGTGGCAATAAGGCCGATGATGTACGTCGCGCTCAGCTATGACCACAGGATCGTGGACGGTCGCGAAGCCGTACAGTTCCTGGTGAGGATCAAAGAACTGATAGAGGATCCGGAATCTTTATTGCTCGAGGGCTAGACTCAGGCAGCGGCTAATTTTTCGTTCTCGAGGTATTTTCTTTCCAGTACCCCTCACCCAACTTATCCACCGGGATTCCGACCAGATCGAGGAACCAGATTTTTATATCCCCCGCAAGAACACTATATATGCCCCCTCTCAGGAAACGGCGGGGCGAGGTCTTGATATTTTTCTTAATCAGCTCGAGCTTCCCTATTTTTTTTAGGGCTTTACAAAAATATGCGGTCTCGAGCAGACGGAGCTCCGGAACCCCTCCGACAGCTTTGAACGCGACCGCCCTGACGAATACCCCCTGGTCCCCGTAGTATCTCTGTCTCACCCTGTATCTGACCCGGTTTATCACCTCGACGACACGAAGTCCGAATTCCCCGCCGTCGAGAGAAAATTCGAAGGCGCCCCCGACGGTCCCGGGGTCTTCGAGCGCATCCATTATGCTCTCGTCGTAACCCACGGGCAGCGAGGTATCGGCGTCGAGGAAGAGAAGGACGCCGCCCGAGGCGGAAGCCGCACCTTGATTTAATGCTGATGCGCGGCCCGGGAGGGGATTAACGCACCTGACGAGCTTTAAACCAAGCTCGAGTGCTAAATCCTGAGTGCCGTCGCCCGAGCCCGAGTCCGCAATAATGATCTCATACGGTTCCGCAATTACCGCATTCTCCCTCACAGAGCGGATCGTGGATGGAAGCGAGTCCTCTTCGTTCAGTGTCGGAATAATCACGCTCAGGTTCATCTGTAAAAACCCTCTTGCGATACGGATTACGTCATGTCGCCAAAAACCGCCCTAAGAACATATACGGGTTACCGAGAGGTGAAGAATCTTTATTTACGAAGACTGAGTCGGGAAGGACGGATGAGATAATTTCAAGATATACCGCCGAGCTCGAAAACCGCCCCGTAGCGTTTCAAAACCTCTTTCATTAATCCGGGATAATTCTCGAGGCGAGGGTCTTCCGTCACGATACGGAATGCGTCTTCCCTGGCCTCCCCCAGTATCCTCGCGTCCCTCATGAGGTCGGCGAACCTGAACTGCGGCAGGCCCGACTGCTTCGTTCCCAGAAAATCCCCCGGACCCCTGATCGCGAGGTCGGCCTCGGCTATCCTGAAGCCGTCCGTGGTCTCCTCCATTATCGAGAGCCTCTTCTCCGCATCCTCGGACCTCTTAAAGCTCGAAATCAGAATGCAAAACGAATCATGTCCTCCCCTGCCCACCCTGCCCCTCAGCTGATGAAGCTGTGTAAGACCGAACCTCTCGGCGTTTTCCACGACCATGACGGTCGCATTGGGGACATCGACGCCCACTTCTATCACTGTCGTCGCGGCGAGTATATCTATATGGCGGGAAATAAACCTCTTCATCACGGCTTCTTTTTCTTCGGTCTTCATTCTCCCGTGAAGGAGCCCTACCCTGAATTCGGGGAATATGTCGTTCTTAAGCTCCTCGGCCATCCGGGTCGCGTACTTGAGGTCCTTGAAATCCGGGTTCTCCGATTCCTCTATCATCGGGTATACGATATACGCCTGCCTGCCCTTCCCGAGCTCCTTTCTGACGGCCTCGTATGCCCGTTCGCGGGAGCCCTTCTGGTCGTAATAGACCCTTGTCCTGATTTCCTTCCTGCCGGGCGGGAGCTCGTCGAGCAGAGAGACGTCGAGGTCGCCGTAGACCGTAAGGGCGAGGGTCCGGGGTATGGGCGTTGCGGTCATGACGAGAACATCCGGGTTCGTGCCCTTTCCCATGAGCCTAGCCCTCTGCATAACGCCGAACCTGTGCTGCTCGTCTATGACCACGAAACCCAGGTTTCTGAAGTCCACCTTCTCCTGAAGGAGGGCGTGCGTACCGACGGCTATTTGCGCCTCTCCCGAAGCGATCGCCTTGTAATACGTATTCTTCTCTCCCCTCCCGAGCCCGCTCTTGAGAAATACGACACGCAGACCCATGCCTTTTACGTAGTTAAGGACAGACGACAGATGCTGTTCCGCGAGAATTTCCGTAGGCGCCATCAAGACCGCCTGATAACCGCTCTCAACCGCTTTCAGCATGGACAGGAGGGAGACGACGGTCTTGCCGCTCCCCACGTCCCCCTGGAGCAGCCTGTTCATGGGTCTTCCCGAACGCATGTCCTGCTCGATCTCCGCGAGCACGCGCTCCTGAGCGGACGTGAGCTGAAACGGCAGAGCCGCTATCAACCTCCCGGTCAGTTCTCCGGTCGGCGAGAGGGATACGCCGTCGAGTCCGGCTATGTCGCGCTTTTTGAGCGCGAGACCGAGCTCCAGCAGTAAGAACTCAGTGTAGGAGAGGGTTCTGTGCGGAGGCGACCCGTAGACGGAGTCCCTGTCCGATAGCTCTATCATATTTTCGTCATTCATCGGAAAGTGTGCTCTCGATACGGCCGAGCCTGTATCCGTGAGACCTCTCTCTTTTCTCAAAGATGAAGGGATAACCGACGGAAGGGCATCCGCATACCCGTCCACGACGGACTTCATGATCCTCCTTATGCGCCTCTGCTTCAATCCCTCGGTGAGAGGGTATATAGGCACGATGCGGTTAAAGTGCACGTTGCCCTCGTCGAGATCTTCCCCTTCTTCTATGATCTCTATGTCCTCGGGCCTCGGGTGGACTATCTGCAAGGCGTCCCTGTACCCTACGCTCACGTCTCCTGTCAATATCACGGAAGCCCCTTGTTTATAGGCATTCCTCAGGTATTTCTCGTTGAACTGGAACCATACCAGGGTCAGTGTCCCGGTGCCGTCTGAAACCGCCACCTGATAGAGGCTTCTCCGTTTTGTACGGACCTTTCCCGCGAGAATTA
>DATIET010000209.1:0-6067 GCA_035455615.1 Thermodesulfobacteriota bacterium | reverse complement strand
GAGAACATCGTGTTCTCCACGATTTCGATGATCTTGTCGATAATCTTTTCAAGGCTCAGAAGCGAGGTCATCGCATAGCTCACTTCCTCCACGGTCCCCCTGTAGTCATATTTCTTTCTGAAGAAGGTCAGGTCCACGAGGTCCTGTATCCGGTTCTTAAGCGGGTTGAGCGCAATGACGAGGAATCCGCTCAGGATCACGAAGAAAGCGGGGTTCTTCCACCCGCCGTACTTTGCGAACGCGACGTTGAATCCGAGCACGGTGAGGGCGAAGATGCATCCTACGGCTCCCGTGAGGAGGCCGTACGTGAGCGCCTTTTCAATGATGACGTCGATATCGAAGAGCTTGTGTTTGACTATGGAGTAAGCGATGGACATCGGGAAAATTATTACCGGGAGAGCCATTAGGTTAAACGGCAGACTTAACTTGAAAACGGTAATTCCGGCTACTGCCAGTGCAGGAACGATCAAGCCTAAAATGCACCCTATGAGCACGATTTGGGCCCTTTGCTTTTCTAATGCTGACGAGGGGTGAATATATGTATATAGAGAAGGAAACGGAAATATCATTGTGCTTACAACTATATATATCCAGAGTCCCATATTGTCGTATTTCCAGATGTCGTAAGAGTCGAAAAAAACGAAGTGGACAATTATGAGCAGAGCGGATATTAGGAGAAAGAGCAGTGAGACTAAATTGTGTGTTTCGCGTTTTATCTTTGTGTCGGAGGGGAAGATAAACATGAGATAAATACCGAAAAAGGGAGCGAAGAACATTCCCAGGAAAGTTAAATACTGGAAATAATATACGGCTTGCGCATCGAATGACCCCACGAACCAGATGCCTATTGAAGTGCAAAAGAGGAAAAATGCCTTGCTGGCTCTAAGATGGGGTTGGAGATGCAGCACCAAGATGCCTATTATCAGGAACACGATGCCAATTCCATATATAACACCGAATATCGATGCCAGATCCTTGGCTGAGAATCTCTCAGTAGGGATTCTTACGCTGAACGATTCCCCGTTTCTCGCTATTGTGTATTCGATATCGGTACCAACGGGAAATTCGTTGATTATTGTAAATACATCTTTCGGACTATTAACTTTGATCCCGTTAACGTCTACTACCCTGTCCTTGAACCTTTTTAATGTCTCCCCGTCCTTTGTGCTTGGCGATATATCGGTTATTACGAGGTTTTTGTATATGAAGAATCCCGGATAAGGCTTATTCACCCAATCAAGCCCTACAATGAAGTTGGCTATGCAAAATATCAGCAACATCAGAACAATTACGCTCAGTACATATTTTTGAGCAAAGGACGTTCTGTGTCCTGATATCGCGAAATGTTGATCAGTCATCGTTGCTCTTTTTGACCGCAATACCCTTCCCGTACATCTCCCACTCAACATCAACCTTTCCGCCGAGTTTCTCGATAGAACGACGCGAATTCAGGTTCTCTTCGGATACCCAGGTGTATGCGGCTCTCTCGTATCCTTTTGCAATCATGGTTGCGCAGACCCTGCTCTGTAAACCTATCCCTATCCTCTTGCCTCTATGTTCTGATATTACACCTACAATTGGGATAACCCCGTTCTTGATTCCCCGGAGATCAAACGGGATTTTTATAAGCTTATGCGGCCTGATCTCTCCGTTTAAATCTTTGAACACGGAAGCGTACTGCGGGAACCCCCCTATGAAGCCTATGGCCTCTCCCCCGGATTCTGCGATAAGCCAGTATTCGGGAACGATCAGACTCTTGAACTCGTCCGCGATCTCTATGAATTCATCGGTGTCGAACGGGACATTGCCCCAGAGCTGAGCCAGGGAATTATTGAAAATCCTGACCACGCTCCTGACCTCGTTCTCCCAGTCGGATTTGTTCATTCGCCTTATCTTTATATCCGGCAGATCCGATTCCCGGGAGTATTTCATTATCGCTTTGACGTTGTCGGGGGATTTAAGGTCTATCGTATAATGCAGGAGTTTTTTGACCGGTCCGAACCCCGCACTGGTGAAATAGTCGTGGTAGTAGGGCTGGGTGTATACCTGGAGAAAAGACGGTATCTTGCCGTAGTTGCTCGAGAGCAGGCCGCCTCCGAAGAGGCCGAAGATCCCGTTCGCTGGTCCTTGTATCTCCGTACATCCTTCGCTCGTAAGAAAATCTTCCGCTTTCTTTAGCATCAGCCCCACGGCTTCTTGTTTTTCCGGGAGGGCTTCGAAGAACCCCAGGAACCCTGTGTTCGTATCGTGATAGCGGTTGTAGTAATTGTCGATGAACGCGCTTACAGTGCCTACTATCTCACCTTTTTCCTCGACGACGAACCTCTTCCCATAAACCTTTCTAAAGTAAAAATAATCGTTAGAGATCAGCTTTACCTGGTCTTTTATGAGGAAATAGGGAACCCACGCCGGATAGTCCTTGTAAACCTTCCACGAGAGCCTGACCGACCTTTCGATCTCCTCCCTGGAGGATATTTCTCTCACGGTGTGTCTTTCGTCTTCGGCCACGCTGAGTGAGATCGGCCTGCCTATTATCCCGAATTCCCTGCCAAGCTTTTCGACCACTTCGAGCGTCCTGTCGATGTCTCCGCGCGTGTGCGTGGCCATCACGCTGAACCTGAACCTCTCCTGCCCCTTGGGCACGGCGGGATGCGGTATCGCGTTTACGTATATCCCTTCCTCGTGGAACCTCCTGCTCATCTTTTTCTGCGTGAGCTCGTCGCCGGTCATTACCGGGATAATCGCCGATTCCGTCTGTCCGGTTTTGAATCCCAAGGATTTCAGGCTTTCCTTCATGTACTTGATATTCTTCCAGAGGTTTTCGTGGAGAGACTTGTCGGTTTCCATTACCTCGATCGCGGCCAGTACGGAGGCCGCGACTGAAGGGGGGAAATTGGACGAGAAGAAAAAAGACCTGGTGTAGTACCTGAGGTAGCTTACTACTTCTTTCGTCGAGGCTATGAAGCCGCCGATGCCACCCAGGGATTTGCTCAGCGTGCCCATAACGATATCTATCTCGCCGGGCTTCATTTTAAAATGGCTGGGCGTCCCCTTTCCCCTGTCCCCTATGACACCCGTGGCGTGGGCTTCGTCCACCATGACCTTGGCGCCGTACCCGTGGGCTGTCTCGGCTATCTGCCGGAGCGGGGCTATGTCCCCGTCCATGCTGTACACGCCGTCGACTATCACTATCTTTCCTTTAAAATTGTCTTTATTTCTTTTTAATACGTTTTCGAGGCTCCCGACGTCCGAGTGCTTGAACGTCCTGAACGTGCCTGTGGACAGCATGCAGCCGTCTATGATGCTCGCGTGAGCGAGCCTGTCTATGACCGCGAGGTCTTCACTCTTTACGAGGGCCTGTATGCATCCGAGGTTCGTGACGTAGCCGCTCGGAAAGATTATCGCGTCCTCGACTCCCTTGAGCTCGGCGAGTTTCATCTCGAGCCGCCTGTGTATGTCGTAAGACCCTGCCAGGAGCGGGACAGATCCCGCGCCCGCGCCGTATTTATCGATATTTTCCTTGGCTATTTTCATGACCCTCGGATGGGATGTGAGCCCGAGGTAGTTGTTGCTGCCCATCATGATCATCTCTTTTTTCTGTCCGGTGAAATCGTCGTCGATGATCACCCTGTGCGCCGAGGGCGACACGAGGGGTCTTCTGTACCGTATGTACCCCTTCGACGCCATGTCCAGTCCGTACTGCCAGAACACCTCTGCTTTTTTGAACAGGTCCTCGTCCGGTATATCCGTGAAATCGGACAGATAATAGTCGTCGGAATTGAGAGTGTGTTTACTTTTTTCGATGTAGCTCTGTAATTTTGCCCGGTCCGAATCGTATATGTTTATGAATTCGACCCCTATACCGTGCTCGCCCGTGCCGTTCGTTTCGAGCCTCCTTACTTCGCAGTAGGCTTTGACGGGCAATGCCCCCGATAAATCACATTCGAGAAGGAGTTTTGTCCCCGGCTTGAATTCGTCTTCAGTTTGTATGAATAGTCCTTTGTAAGAGAGGTCTTTCGCCTGGCCGATCATCTTGCCGGAATTTTTTGAATAGACATTAAAATTTACGGGGATCCTTTCATGGCTTCTCCGGTCTTTTGATTCCCTGATAATTATCCCCATGATATTACCCCCTCTAAGAAATTATTTTCGCAATACCCTTTAACTTACTTAAGATAATTGTTTATAGCTTTGATATAATAATCCTCGATTATTAGAATTATTGCAAGTATGCTTTCTTCGGTAACCCAACCGCCATAGACCCTGCCAAATCGTCCTTAGGCTTGTGGCTTTGCGTCCTACCCTTTCGGATAGTTTGCCGTTTCGGAAGGACACTACCCTTTTTTGCAAGTTTAGTGCAATTTGTTTTTTGTTTCAATAGGTTATATTAAACGGGTGGAATTGTCATAAAAAATATAATTAACTGCCATGATCAGGACACCCGTGTTATAATGTGCCCCTATTCCATTTTGTCATTACCAATCGTATGGTGACCGGCTAACTAATTTAATCAATTAAATACCTGGAAATAGTTTACCCGAATATTAACGGCCGAAAAAAAATGAGAGACGAATTAAAAATCATGCTGGAGCATTGATGACAGCTGGAGACTTAGGGCAGTCGTACGGGAGCTCCGTAGCTGGATTGAATGGATTTCTGAACTTTTTGATCTACACGGATTTAAATTCGGGCGACTCTCGACATGAGCAGATGGTCGGCGAGAACGAGGTTAACCATCGCTTCCGCAATAGGCACGGCCCTCGGGCATAGGCACGGATCGTGTCTCCCCTTTACCTTGAGCTCTACGGGGTTTCCGAGTTTATCCACTGTGTGCTGCACCTGTGATATGGAAGACGTGGGCTTGATGGCTATTCTCACCACGAGGTCCTCGCCGTTCGTGATTCCGCCTAGGAGGCCGCCCGAGTTATTGGTCTTGAACCTCAGCTTGCCGCTCTTGTCCTTATACATGACGTCATTCACCTGAGAGCCTTTCTTTTTGGACGCTTCGAAGCCCATGCCCACTTCGAACCCTCTGATTCCGCCGAGACTCATGAGGGCCGATGCGAGGTCGGCGTCCAGTTTGTTGAATACCGGGCTCCCGAGGCCCGGCGGAAGGCCTTTCGATATTACCTCCACCGTACCCCCGACCGAGTCCCCTTCCTTCCTCACCTTCTCGATCAGCTCGATCATTTCGTCAGCCTTTTCGGCGTCGGGGCATCTTACTATGTTCCTTTCTATCTCGTCGAGGTCTATTTTACGGGCGACGATCTTTCCGACCTGTCTCACGAACCCGAAAGTCTCGATACCGTTCTGATTGAGGATCTTTTTCGCGACCGCTCCGGCGGCGACCCTTCCGACTGTCTCCCGCGCCGAAGACCTGCCGCCCCCCCTGTAATCCCTTATTCCGTATTTCGCGTCGTACGTGAAATCGGCATGCCCGGGACGGTAAGTGTGCTTTATATCCTCGTACGATTTGGATATTACGTCCTCGTTCCTGACCATAAGCGATATAGGCGTGCCGAGCGTCTTCCCTTCGAATACCCCCGAGAGGATCTCGACGCTGTCGGACTCCTTCCTCTGAGTGGTTATCTTGCTCTGACCGGGACGCCTGCGGTCGAGCTCCGTCTGTATATCTTCTTTCGATATCTCTAGACCCGCGGGGCAGCCGTCGATGACGACCCCCAGGGCAAGACCGTGGGATTCGCCCCAGGTTGTAATGCGAAACAGGTGTCCGAATGAATTTCCAGGCATGTTAGGAGTCTATATTAACGGGATAATCGTTACAAACAAGGGCGGGCACGCAAATTCAGAGATAGCCGTGCTCCTTAAACCACTTTACGGTGCTTTCTATCGTTTGCTCAAGCGGCCTCGGGGAGAACCCCAGCTCCCGCACCGCTTTTGAATTATCGAAATACCAGAAGTGCTTCGACCCCTTTACGGAGTCTATGTCCATGGCGACGTAGTTGGGGGCGGATATGCCGATTATGCGCTCTGCTATAAAGGCGCCCATGTAAGCGAGGGGGTAGGGTATCTTTATTCTGGGCCTCGGTAGCCCCGTTACCTTTTC
>DATIET010000208.1:0-4117 GCA_035455615.1 Thermodesulfobacteriota bacterium | reverse complement strand
ACCGTCTCCCGAGTGCGGGACCGCCCGTTCAATAGTAATTCAGGTCTGGAAAACGGAATACGATCCCGATTTTCTCGTGCCGTCGGGGTCCATGGTCAGGTCACTCGAGGTTCCGCTTGAAGGGAATTAAAGAGCGAATAGCCGAACGGCTGAGTGGAATCCATGAAGGGATCGGCGGGATGAACATTGTGGATCTCTCCTTGAGACTCACGCTCCTAGACATGCTGCTGCGGCCGGTCGGGGACAGGACAGTGCGGCCGCTGACGCTTGCATTCGCGGCACTCGGGCTCCTTATTCCGGGACAGCTCAGGAGCAAGCTCATCTGGCTGCCTCTCGCTTTCCTCACCGGACTGCGTGTCCTTCTCGACTGGCCGCTCCCCGATAACCACGCATACCTTCTGTTCTACTGGTGCCTCGCTGTCGCTATCGCGCTATTCTCCCGTGATTCCGAACGCTGTCTCGCTTTCAGCGGAAAATTTTTGATAGGGCTTGCATTCGCGTTCGCTATGCTCTGGAAGGCGTTCCTGTCGGGTGACTTCCTGGACGGCCGCTTTTTCAGTATTGCGATGCTGACCGATCCGAGGTTCGAGGCCTTTACAGAGTCCGTCCTGAGCCTGGATGATTATGAAATGGACAGTCTGACACTGTTCGTCGAGCGGCATATAGACGGGGAATTGCCGGCCCGGGGCCTGGACATGCCGTCCCTGCCGTCAAAGCTTCGTCTCATTTCGGAAATCCTTACATACTGGACGGTGCTAATCGAAAGCGCTGTCGCGATCTTGTTTTTAATTCCCGCGAGGGCAGGCGTGTCTAGGCTGAGGGATGCGTTTCTCATATTGTTCTGTGCTACGACTTACTCGGTCGCGACCGTCGAGGGATTCGGCTGGCTTCTCATCGCGATGGGCGTATCTCAGTCGGGTGAACGGAGGGAGGCAGTAAGATACCTGTATATTGCGGCTTTTCTTCTCATTCTTGCCTACAGTTATTTGCCGATGTTCCGTTAGGAATCGGCGTGCCCGCGGGTTTCGGATTAAAAACGCCGTTTAAAGTCAGGCGGGATTGGCTTCGACAGTAGAGCTCTTAACGAGAGCCAGGAACTCGGTATAGCTTTTTATCTTAAGCACCTTCTCCGTCATTCCGAATACGCGGAAAAGCTTGGCCAGCTCCGCGGTGATTTCGAGCTGCGTGTCCGGGGCATCGACAGGGGTGAGGATAAGAAATATCACGTATGCGGGCTTATCGTCCGGGGCGTCGAAGTCGATTCCCGAATCGGATATGCCGATGGCGACGATGGGCTTGCTGATCCCTTCGATACGGGCGTGGGGGAGCGCGACACCGTTCCCGATTCCGGTGGGCAGGGTCTCTTCCCTTTCCCAGACCGCCGCTTCCACTTCGCTCGTGTTGAGACCGGACGCCTCGCACGCCATGGCCGTGAGCTCGTGTATCGCCATACGGCTCGAGAAGGCCTGGAGCTCGCGCGTGAAGAGCCTCGAGGACAGGGCGTCCAGAAGTGTCCGTTTCTTGCCCAGACGGAGAATAAGCCTGATCGCGGGGCCGCTTATCATTGAAGTAACGATGGCCATGATGACGAGGGCTACGAACAGGCGCGGACGTATGATCCCAGCTTGAAGGGCGAGCAACCCGAGGATTATCTCCATAGCGCCCCTGGCGTTCATCGCGAACCCGACAGCCCAGGCATCGCGCTTGGTCATATCTCCCCACCTCGCCCCCAGCACACCACCCGCGAGCTTGCAAACGCATGCGATCAGCAGTACGGTCAATACGGGTACGAGGTCGAAGTGCGTAATGAAATTTACGTTAAGTCCAATACTGGCAAAGAATACAGGTGCGAAAATGAAGGAAACGAACTCATCGATAATTACCCTGGTACGCTCCCGAAGATGCGAGGAATCGCCCACTGCCACTCCGACGATGAAAGCGCCGAATATTGCATGAATTCCAATCCACTCTGTGAACGCGGCCCCGAGGAGCGCGAGAACCAGCGCAAAGCTCAGCACGCCGCCCGGCCAGCGCGTATAGGCCTGCAGAAAGGGGAGCGTCCTGTGTACGAGTGAGCGTCCCAAGGTGAGCATGACGCCGGCGAACGCCAGGGTAAGCGTGATCGTGAGGAAAATATTGTTCGATTGTCCGGATTCCGCGCCTATGAGGCCGAGGATAATTGCGAAGATTATCCATCCTATAAGGTCGTTCAAGATAGCGGCGCTAATGACAACCATTCCGAAATCGCTCCTGTAAAGGTCCAGGTCCATGAGCGTCTTGGCGATCACCGGAAGCGCTGAGATCGATAAGGCCGTCGCGAAAAAGAGACTGAATACCAGCGGGTCGGCATCGATATCGCTGCCAAGGGCGCGGGGAGCAATCAATGCCACGACTAACCCGAGAAAAAACGGAATTACCATGCCGGCGGTACCGGCCTTGAGACCGATCCTGCCCTGTCTCCATATTGTAGAGAGGTCGACTTCCATTCCCGCGACGAGCATCAGCAGGGTAACGGCAAGGGTCGTGAATGCGTTAAGGGCAACGGCGTTAGGTCCTTCCTGAGGGAATAAAAAAGCGCTGGTTTCAGGAGCCAGACTACCGAGGATCGTCGGACCCAGAATCAAGCCTGCCAGGAGCTCTCCCAATATGGCAGGCTGGTGTATCCTCTGAGCGAGCTCTCCCAATACTCGCGCCGCGCCGAGCAATAAGCCGAGTGACAGGAAGAAGACCATTATATTGTCCTGTGTCAGATTCTGCATATCTGTAGTTCCGGAATGATATATACATCGCCCGGCATGAGCAGGACTAATGCGTGAGATATTTGTTCATGCCGGATCCGGGGTTATTGCTGTACTTCGGTCTTGGATTATAACCCGTAAGGACAGGGACCCATTTGCCTGTCCGAGTTATTGTGCCGGGTAAATCGGCGTAAATCAATCTGAAATTGCGTACCGGCCCCGCTGGATTTTCCCCCGGTCCGCTATTTGATTCGCGGTGAGTGAAGCGGCTCAGCTTCGATTTCTTCTACGGCGCGCAGCCATCCTTCGACCGTAATTTTATATAAGTCATTTTTGTCTCGATCACCTCCGGCGGGCTCGATCGGGTCAAGCACGGTGAGCGTTACAGCCGGGAACCTCAAGCCCGGGTTAATCGGCGAGAGTGTTTTTAAAGCTCCGTCTATGTATATCGGGACGATCGGAACACCGTTCTCGACGCTCAGTAATCCGGCGCCTATTCTGGGGTTCATTACCCTTCCCGTGCTGGTGCGCTCGCCTTCGGGGAAAATACATACGGACATGCCGCGTCCGAGACCCTGTGATGCCAGTCTCAGGGATTCACCGTACGTCCTCGCCGTACCGGTCAGAATTATCCTGAACGGGCGGACGAGCCAGGACAGAGGCGGCCTGTTGAAATACTCCCCGAATCCCGTGAACAGGATTCTATCGAGCATCCCGCCCGGGAGGAGGGCGAATACGAGAATGGGATCGATGAGGCTCTGGTGGTTGGGGCATATCAATACGGGGGTATCGGCGGGTATCTTGCCGATATGCCTGATCCCGGCCCTGAATGCGATCAATACAATAAGCCTGATCGCGATCTGGACGGCCCTCATCATAGCTCTCTTGCACACGCCCCTTTTCAAATTAAACAGGTCGTCGAGGGACCCGGCTCCTCCTTCCTCAAGCGGCGCTGTTACTTCCGGGGCGGTTTCGCGCCGGGATTCCGGCAGCTTCCTGAGTATATCTCCTATTGTACGGAGCTCGGGGATTTCTCTTTCGGGTATAAAAACTCCATACTCCTTTTCCATGAGATCAAGTATCTGTACGAGCAGGAGGGAATCGAGTCCGAGGTTGAGGGTGAGGTCGTCGTCCGGACGGAAGGGTCCGTTCAGGGCCGTCAATTCCGAGAAGCGCTTTAGAAATGACACCGATTCGGGGTTTATCATGAGCTCCATGTCATCGGGGCTCAGGACTTGTTGCAAAGGTTCTTCCCCTTTCTTGAGCTCTTCCGCGATCTCTTCGATTTCCTTTCTTTTGAATTTCCCGAGCCTCGTTTTCGGCAGCTCTCCGTTATATACGATCACATCCGATATCTGCATGTATGACGGCAGGCTGGA
>DATIET010000207.1:0-14768 GCA_035455615.1 Thermodesulfobacteriota bacterium | reverse complement strand
TAGAGACGGTTCGACGACCTTTAAGGCGAGCTTTTTCTCAAGTGAATGTACGGCGACTCTGACCGTTTTATCCGACAGGCCCGTCAGATCCTTGAGCTCCTTAAGGCCGAGTCTGAGGGTAGGGGCCTTTTTCTCGATACTTTTATTGTACATTGCTCCGTAAACCCTGGATTCGGAAGGCGTAAAGCCGCTGTCGAGGTCTTTTAAATCGGCTGATTGTATGCCGGGCCCGGCAAGGGAGGACTTCCTTCTTTCCTTTTTTTTTACCGCACTATCTACCGCGGTAATTATCGTGGTGTCGGGAACGTTATCCGGCATTCGTGGAGTCTCAGCCACGTGCTCGGCGTCGGCAGCCTCCCCGTGTATATTCCTCTCCTTCCTGAAACTGTCGAAATACCTTGTGGCGACCCTGTGGGCATTGAGCGGGCTCCCCCGCTGCTCCATGGATTCGATCATGTCCAGAAGGCGGCCGCTCTTAGGAGACTTTTTTTTCCTAGGAGTTTCTGATGATATATCTTCTTCCTTCTTCTTTTTCTCTTTCATATATGGCCATTACTTCCTTCGCCAGTCTTCTGTAGTCCATGGCGCCCGCGCACAAGGGGTCATATTCGACTATATGCTTGCCGTAACCGCTCGCCTCCTTGATCTTCACGTTGGAGTGAATGGGAGAGAAAACATTCGGATGAAACTTCTTGTTTATAGCCTCGAGAACAGTGCTGCTGACGGTGGTCAGCTTGTCGTGCATGGTCGGGAGCCCGTAGGGGACTATCGGGAAGTCGGGGCGGGACGAATAGACCTCAAAAAGTGTCTCATCAATCATGCGTACTGCATCGAGGGCCATGGGCTGCGTCTGCACCACAATGATCACATCGTCCGCCGCAAAGAACGCGTTCACGGAAAGCGTGGCGAGCGAGGGCGGGCAGTCTATAAGCACGAAATCGAAGTTCTTCTTGAGCCTTTTTATTGACTTCCGGAGCCTGTGGTCCTTCTCTATCAGGGCCGACATGGAAAGGTCGGCCCTGCTCATGGAAAGGTTCGCAGGTATGAGGAATAGTCCCGGCGTTCCGTGCTCGACTATCACCGAGTTTATATCCACGCGGTTGCTCGGGTCTATAAGCACGTCGTTGATAGTCGTCTCGAAATCGTTGGGGCTGAACCCGAGGTGGGAAGTCGCATTCCCCTGCGGGTCGAAATCGATCACGAGAACTTCGTTCCCTTTCTCCGCAAGGCACGCCGCCAGGTTTACCGCGGTAGTCGTCTTCCCGACTCCCCCCTTGTGGTTCGCTATGGCTATGACTTTCATATGTCCTATATTACCCTCCGGAAGATAAGAACTTCTGTACCCGAACGGGATCCCTCTTGGCTCGTGGACCCCATATCAATTATAGAACGCCGTGCCGAAATGAAAAGGGGAGGGGGCGTGTTCAGCCGATGCATTGATTTAAACGGACAAAAATCATATAATATGCTGACCAGGGCGTTAAAAAGCCGCCGAAGCTTTAGCGGTGTGCATAAAACAACGGCGGCAACCGGAAGGTGGAACAACTTAATGATACCCTTTCTAGCTTTTAATTGTCAAGCTTTTTGATGCCCGTGCGGGAAGAACGCTCCGGTTTATTCAGGGAGAGATATGTCCGACAAAAAGCAGGACAAAACAAAGATAGTCCAGATATGGGGAGAGATACTCGACGAAGGGTTCACGAGCGTCCCCAACATACTCCTCAGATACAGATCCAGGATAGGCTTGAAACCCAAACACATCATGCTCATTATCGACATCATGTCCTATAAGTGGGACTCCGAATATCCGTTCCCGAGCTACTCGACTCTCGCCGCAAGATCGGGAATAGAAGAGAGGAGCGTGAAGCGCATTACCCAGGACCTCGAGGAGCTTAAGCTCTTGATAAAAACGCCGCGGTTTGACGATGAAACTGGCGCGCAGGTCACGACAGTGTTCGACTTCCGCCCGCTCGTCCAGAAGCTTATCGAGGAAATGAACAAGGGAGAAGATGAGGTTTATTTCGAAGACGACGAAGAATATGGAGTCGGCAGACTGTCTAAAGAAAACATCACACCTCAAAGAAATAATAATAAAGAAATCAACAAGTTAAGGCATGACAAAAATGTCATGGGGGAGGGTGACAATAATGTCACCCGGGGGGTGACAAAATTATCACCCGGGGGGGTGACAATAATGTCACCCAAAGAATACTCATATAATAAGAAGACTATTAGTAAAAGAACCCGCGGGGAAAGCCTTACCTACAGTAGAGAAAAAGCGCGCGGTAAAATTGCTGCAAGTGAAGACGAAAAAAGGGTTCGTAAATATTTAAGAGACGCTATTTTTAGAAAGAGAATCTTTGAGGTTTATGACAACCTGATAAATGTAAAATCAATCGAGGAGATTGTTGAAGAGGGGGCGTATAGAGCTTGCAAGGACATGATCGTCAATAGGGTGCTCGAAATAGAAGGGAAAGGGGCATCAGTCGACCCGGCGAAAGTAGCAAAACTCACAAGAAAAAACTTCCCCTATGGAAGCCTTCCCCGTGATGCCGGCAGGAAGAGAAACGTTTTCACGAGCACGCTCTGCGACCTCGTATCCAGCATTGTGGTGAACTCCGTCGTCAAGAAGGGTGCCGTTTAGAATCCATCCTCACACGGCGCTATCTAACTTCGATAGTAAGCATATGAGCCGGATATGAAAAAATTAAAAACAAATACGCAGTTCAACGGCCGGTATGCGTCCCCCGGGGGCAGCCCCCCGCGGTTGACATTTGTCGAGGTCTATTTAATATAATTTTCCACAAAAATTACAGATAGGGGGGAGGTAACAAATGGCGACTAGCATCCCGCGAGTAAAAGAAGCGAGAGAAATACTAAAGAAAAATAAAATCGTCATAGCCGGCGTAGGAGAAACCGAGCAGGGGAAAATACCAGATAAGAGCTCGTTCCATTTCCTTTCGCTTGCATCCAAGCTGGCGATCGAGGACGCCGGAATTAAAAAATCTGATGTAGACGGACTAGTCACCGCCTTCTCTCTCGTAGAACACACTTTCATGCACTGCACCACGTTCGCCGACTACTTCGGCTTGAGACCCAGGTTTTTCTCGTCTGTCGCCGTAGGGGGGGCCACCGCCGTATGGATGGCGGCCGAGGCCGCTATGGCGATTGCGTCGGGGCAGGCGGAAGTCGTCCTCTGCGTGAGGGGTGACAATACCCTCTCCGGCATATCCTCCTCGGGCATGGTCGCCCTAATCAGGGAAATGTGCCATGCAGAATTTGAATTCCCTTACGGCCTCACCACCCCCGGCGGTTACGCGCTTGCAGCCCGGAGGTACCTCCACGATTTCGGGGCCACACGCGAGCACCTAGCAGCAGTGGCGGTGACGATGCGCAAGCACGCTGCACTCAAAGAGAACGCAATGAACAAGGAACCCCTGACCGTCGAAGAGGTCATGAACTCCCGCGTCATCGCCGACCCGCTCACCAAGTACGACTGCTCCATCATTTCTGACGGCGGCGCGGCTTTCATAGTCACGACCGAGGCCAAGGCAAAGCAGCTCGGAATAAAAAACCCACTCGCCTACCTCTGGGGCATGGGCCAGGGATATTCTCACCAGTACCTCACAACGCTCCGAGACCTCGATCAGATCTATAACGCAATAAACAACTCCGGACAGAGGGCCTTCCAGACGGCCGGCATCGGCCCCAAGGACGTCGACGTCGCATTCCTTTACGACTGTTTTACGATAACCGTCCTTCTTGAGCTCGAAGGTCTCGGCTTCGTCCCGAAAGGGGAGGGCGGTCCCTTTGCCCTCGAGGGGCGCATGGAAATAGGAAAGGACCTCCCCGTGAACACCCACGGCGGGCTCCTGTCCCAGGCCCACCTGGGAGCCATGCACCACGTCGTCGAGGCAACACTCCAGTTAAGGGGAGCCGCTGGACCTAGGCAGGTTAAGGACTCGGAGGTCGCGCTCGTGCACGGGAACGGAGGCATCGTATCCGCCCACAGCACCATAGTCCTGGGTAAGGAACCACTTTCTTAAAAAGGAGATCATTTTAAAATGGCTGAAAATAAAACATACGAAAAACCGCTACCCGACTTCCGTCCCGAAACAAAGCCTTACTGGGACGCCTGCAAGAAACACGAGCTGGTTCTGCCGAGGTCGAAGACGACCGGGGAGTTCTTCTTCTATCCGCGAGCAATATCCCCGGGCAATGATATGTCCGAAGACATAGAATGGGTAAAGGCCAGCGGGAAAGCGAAGGTCTGGACCTACGCCATCCATTACATGGGCCCGACGAAAGCCTACAAGAACGACCCCCCCTACGTGGTCGCCCTCGTGGAAACCTCGGAAGGAGTAAAAATGATGACCAATATCGTTGAATGCGATCCCAAGGACGTCCGCATAGGCATGGACGTGGAGGTCGTGTTCGACGATGTCACCGATGAGGTGACTCTGCCTAAGTTTAAGCCGGCGAAATAACGCGGCGCTGGCGGCGCTGCAGTCAGCGGCAACCCCGGCTTAACGCCCCGGGCCAATCGCTGCGAGCGCTTGATATTCACATTCGAAGGAGATTCTGCAAATGGCACAGGAAGACACGCGGCTTTTCTATGAAGACCTCGATGTAGACGCCGAGCATAAGAGCACGGGCAGGACCATTACCGAAACGGATGTGGTGAGCTTCGCCGGGCTCTCGGGCGATTTCAACAACATGCACATAGACGAGGAGTTCGCCAAGAACACCGTGTTCAAGTCGAGGGTCGCGCACGGCCTCTGTGTCCTTTCCGTAGCGTCGGGTCTCTGGTTTACGATGCCGCGGCTCGCTACGATCGCCTTCATGGGCCTCGAGGACTGGAGGTTCTCGGGGGCCGTAAAATTCGGCGACACAATTCACATAACCCGGAAGCTCGTGGAGAAGAGGGAGCACAAGCGCCCCAACATGGGCTTCCTCATTTTCGAAGTCAACGTCCACAACCAGTCGGACGAGGTCGTCCAGAAAGGGAAATGGGTGATCCTCGTTCAGAGGAAGGAAAACGCCTGACCGCCCGCCCCGCCCCGGCTTTCTCGAACTAGTCTAAATACCCGCGCTCTCTCGATGGGATGCGCGGGCAACCTCCATTAATAACTCGATAATATTTCGCTAAAATCGCAAATTGCATAAAAATTTTGGCCGCGGTCTAAAAAAGTATCTTGACACGGGCAATCCAAATGTGATAAAACCCATTCCATATGGTTCTAGTCACCCTTGTGGAAGGTGGAAATTCCACAAAAACACAAATAACATAAGGAGGTATGGAGAGATATGGTTCCAGTAGAAGCATTGTTGGGCTACGTTTTGTTGCTTGTGGGTTTCGTGTTTTTCTGTAACGGCATGACCGTATTGGGCAAGACCGGGGCTAAAGAAGTCGGCGTTTTAAACTTTGCCGTTGGCGTGCTTATCCTTATTGCGGCATGGCAGCTTCACAGCATCGGATTGACGGCTGCAACAGCGCTGATCTCGATGTTCGCCCTGATCTACTTCATGGTCGCGGGTATTTTTATTCACGGCTATGATGCCAAGGGTCTCGGATGGTATTGCCTGTTTGCTACGATAGCCTTCGCATGGTACGGCTATCATTTTTATGCAATGGGTCCCGCAGGGATGTATTTTGGCCTCTTCTGCTGGGCATGGGCTCTTCTGACTCTGCTTTGCTGGCTCGTGTTCTCCCTGGGAAAGGCTCTGGCCCCTGCAGTAGCGTGGCTCTTCATCATTGAGTCATTCATAACGCTGCTCATCCCCGGAATGTTCCTCCTTACCGAAAAATGGAATCCGTTCGGCGGAATACCGGCTTAAGCTGGCATTGTAATTGTAATAGCGACTACTAAAGGGGGATCATGTTGTGACGATCCCCCTTTTTTATTTTATTACCCGTCCCCAAACATATCTCCCTTGCCTTTATATCCAGAATTTTTAAAATAAGAGTAGGCTTTTCCCAAGGAGGTTTGACAATGAGAGACGTATATATTCTTGGTGTGGGAACGACTGCCTGCGGCAGGTTTCCCGATAAGGCGGCCCATGTGCTCGGCCGCGAGGCGTCCTGGGCGGCGATAAAAGACGCGGGGATTCATCCCAGAAAGATAGAAATCGCTTTTTGCGGACACGTATACCAGGGCATGGGCGTAGGCCAGAGGACGCTTAAGGAAATAGGGCTCGTCGGACAGCCCACGATCAACGTCGAAGGCGCCTGCGGGAGCGGCACGCTCTCGTTCTGGGAGGCGTGGAGGACTATAGCGTACGGGCAGTACGACATAGCGCTCGCCCTCGGGGTGGAGAACCTGAGCAGGGTAATGTCGGGCGGCCCGCTGCCGCTCGAAGACGACGATATAGAGGTCTCTCTGGGCATGGGCATGCCGGGCCTGTACGCGATCAGGGCCAAGAGGTATATGATGGAATACGGTGTGACGCCGGAGCAGTTGGCAAAAGTGGTGGTAAAGAGCAGGAAGCACGCCGCGATGAACCCTATAGCCCAGTATAGAAAGGAAATGACTATTGAAGAAGTCCTGGATTCGCCTATGATAGCGGACCCCCTGACGAGAAACATGTGCTGCCCTGTAGGGGACGCGGCCGCGGCCGCGGTCCTCTGTTCGGCCGAGCTCGTGGACAAGCTCGCAACGAAAACCCCGATAAAGGTGCTCGGGTGCGTCGCACAGTCGGGGAAGTACTCTAGCCCCAAGGGCCTCACGTGCGACCCTTCCGAGAACGTAACGAGGACGTCGAGAATGGCGTACGAGATGGCGGGGCTCGGTCCCGAGGACATGGACGTGGCCGAGATACACGACGCGTTCTCCATAGCCGAGATGATAGTCTACGAGGCGCTCGGGTTCTGCGGGAAAGGGGAGGGCGCCCGGCTCATAGAGGACGGCACTACGTGGGTGAACGGCGGCGGAGTCGCCGTCAACCCGGGCGGCGGCCTCCTGTCGAGAGGCCACCCCGTAGGGGCGACGGGCCTCCTTCAGACGGCCGAGGTAGTGTGGCAGCTCCGCGGGGAAGCGGGCGCGCGCCAGCAGAAGGACGCGAAGGTCGGGATTATCGAGACCATGGGCGGGGCCCAGCCGGCCATGGACGGAATTACCTGCGTCGTAAGTATCCTAGGCAAATAATGTCTTACGAAGCGGGTAATAAACACGAGTCATCCTGAACTTGTTTCAGGATCTCATCTTTCAATTCCCTCCTTTTGTAAAGGAGGGTTAGGGTGGATTTTCAATCTTTATTTGAAAAGTAACTGCAAAAAAGGGGTGATTCTTCACCCCTTTTTTATTTGCGGGGATAAACATGAGCGAACCGGAAGATATAAAAGAGATGGCCGAGGCTTTTGTCCGTTTGGTCTTGGTTTCAAAAAGCACGGTCGCTCTCACGGGGGCGGGCATAAGCACCGAATCGGGGATCCCCGACTACCGCTCCCCCGGCACCGGACTCTGGGAGAAAATGGATCAGTCTGTCGTATCGCTCGAAGGCTTCAGGAGGGCTCCCCGCCGCTATTACGACTACGCCCTTGAGCTCTACCCGGTCAGGAGATCGGCGAAGCCCAACACTGCCCACTATATGCTCGCCGGGCTCGAAAGGAGAGGGCTCCTCAGGGGTGTAATTACCCAGAACGTGGACGGGCTCCACCAGGACGCGGGGTCAGAAGAGGTCCACGAGCTCCACGGCTCGCTCAGGCAGGCCGTATGCCTCGGCTGCAGCGCGCTCGAGCCCATGGAAGCTGTGATGGACCGGGTCATCTCCGGGGAGAACCCCCCGCTGTGCAAAGAATGCGGCGGGGTCCTCAAGCCAAACGCCGTCTTCTTCGGGGAGGTCCTCCCACACGTACCCTGGCAGAGGTCCCTCGAGCTCGCCCGCGGCGCCTCCCTCTTTATCGCCATAGGCTCCTCGCTCCAGGTCTCGCCCGCCAATACCCTGCCCGATACCGCTCTCCGCGGGGGCGCCCGGCTCGTCATACTGAACCTCACCCACACCCCGTTCGACGGAGACGCGGAGCTCGTGGTAAGGCAAAAAATAGGCGGGTTCTCGTCCGCCGTATCGGACATTCTCGGTGCTTCGAAGCCATAAAACTTAATTTATTATTTTCGCTCCGGTGAAATTAAGCCCGCCGCTTAAGATTTTTTCAGTTTCTTAAAAAAACCTCTTGACAACACCCCGTCAACTTTGATATAAGTAGGTATGATGGGGTTTTGAATCGTAGTTATCTACGTTTCTACTCTTGAGGTTGGTAACAATCCGGTATTAAAAATCTATATAAGGAGGTTTGTAATATGCCAAGTCATCTAAATGTCCCTTTGAAGTATTGGGAGCTCACTAAGGAGGTTCCACCACCTCCGATAGAGAGAGACATTAATACATGGATCATAGCGAACCCGTCGGACCCGCTATGGGACATCGATGTTCTCCCTCTTACCTATACTGATAGCCGTTGGTCTGCTTTCGTTGTAAGAGTAGACGCAGCTACCAGACAGCGTCTTTGCCCGAATCCGCCGCTTACGGTTTGGGACGGAGAGAACGCAGATTTGGTCGAATACTGGTATGTTGACCACAAGAATACGATGTTGGGCCCATACCTCGAATTCGGCGTAACAATCTCCGCTACGTACAAAGACCCGAAAGGTAATGTATGGAAAGCCGGTTACTATCCATACATGTACCTCACTGGCGACGCTCCGGTTGACGCCGGCCGTGTACTCGGTTTCCCGAAAAAGATGTCCTACATCAGAATAACCACCCATGGCGGTGAAAAGGGAACCGACTTCTTTGGTTTTGCAATGACCCGTAATGGTTACCTTTTGCACAGCGCTACGGGTAAGTTTGATGACAAGCAGGTCACACCTCCGTTTTTCTATGGAAAGACTGACTGGGGCAAATTCAACATGAAGGTTGTTACCAGACCGGATGTTTCAAGCTCAGAGTGGCAGCTTACCTATCTGCCTTCGGAGTTACCGCCTGCATTCAACATCAAAGGCCATCGCTTCCAGATTAAGCCCGAGCATACGCGTACGGCTTCGAACGATGCTATCAACTGGTTCGCGCAGGCGACCCCGTTTGATAACATGGGTGCTGAAATAAAGATCCAGGAAGTTACTGGTCTTATTTCATTCGTATTTGACCTTATTATCCCGGTTCCTGCAGTTCTCTGGACAGAAACCTATGAGCGTCCAGCCAGCTACAGGGGATACGCTACTCCATACAAGTATGGACTACGTCAGCAGTTCCCGATCAGCCAGGGGTCATAAGCGGTTTGGCTTTTGTGTTTTGAGCGGTTGAGTAAAGAAAACGAAGAACGATAAAATTATAGGAGGTATTTGCAATGGGTTTACAGGCAAATGAATATAGTTACCCGTGGTTGGCAGAGGGCGAAGTACCGCCACTACCATTAGACAGAGACAGAATCCACATCATCAGCCAGGGCGTAGCTGACCCTGTGTTCGACTATGACATCATTCCGCTCACCTATACGGAAAGCCGCTGGATGGCTTATGTTATGCGTGCGGATCTGAAAGCTATGAAGGCAGTTACACCGGAACCGATCGAGATCGTAGATGACGTAATCGAGTTCTGGTACGTTATTCACAGAAACACCATGCTTGGGCCATACATGGAAATGGGTGTAACATTCTCCGCTACGGTTGATTCCGGAGACGGCAAGATACATAAAGCCGGATACTATCCATACATGTATCTCTCCAACGACTCCCCGATTTTCGCAGGAAAGGAACCCTTCGGATTCCCGAAGAAAGCTGCTTACATCGCGGGTTTCGAGCATGGAACGAATAACAATTATTTCAACCATTTAATGGAGCGCCGCGGATATATTCTTCACACCGCCAACGGCCGCTATTCCGATAAGCCCCTTTCCACAAGACCTACGTTCTATGGAAAGACAGACTGGGGTCGTATGAATTATCGTATTACGACGAGACCGGACGTAACGACGAGCACCCATGAGGTTACTTATCTTCCGTCCGAGCTTCCCCCGGGATTCGGAACAGGCCATCGCTTCCAGCTGAATCCGGCTAGTATCCGCACCGCAACGGGTGCTGATATCCGCTCCTGGTATCTGAACGGAACACCGTTCGACTACATGGGCGGACAGATTCCGGCCAAAGAGGTAGTGGGCATAATCAGCTTCACGTTCAACCTCATAATTCCGCCGGCGTCGACTATCTGGACCAGGGTTGTGAAGAGAGACCCCGATAAGGATTTCGGAGCTCTTCTGTACTCGACTCCGTTCAAGTACACGATGCGCCACCGCTTCATGGTGCCGATGTACTCACAGGGTTAATTTATCGCCCCGTGCGAACAGGGAAATAAAGATGTCAATCAGGGCAGGACTCCCCCTTACGGGGGAGTCCTGCCTTTTTATTTTCTGACGCTTGTTAAGATAGAACGGATCCGCCGCCACACATTGTGTGGCGCAGAACCTGCGCTCGTATACGGTCTTTCCCAATCTCCCTAACCAATATCAGCTACAGCGGTAATTTCATACGTTAGCGGCGACTCGCCGCCCGTTCGCCCTGAGCTTGTCGAAGGGTCGAAGGGTTCGTTGAGGTAAAAAGGGGAGGGCGTCCCTACATTTGGGAATTCTCGCCTTCTTTTATCCTCGAAGAAAATATGTAGAATTTCTTTCTGTCCCTTCGGGACCTGTTCCCGTCGTAAAGCCTCAGCGCTTCCCACAACTTTTCCCAGCTGAGCTCGTCGAGGGTGGTATGTATTTCTTTTCCACGGCGTTCGTCCTTTACGGACATAGTGAAGCTGGTCATCCGTAATCCCTCCGTCTGGATGAATATGAAGATAAGATTGTTTCGAGGGACTCCTCCGACCCGGAACCCCCGTATACACCCCCCGGTGCAATATCTGCCAGCATAATCGGTTACCGTTAAGAAAATATTTCGCGCCTGTTAAAGATTTATTAAGAACATACCCTTCATTTTCTGATCTGTAGGAGCGGCTTCCAGCCGCGACCATCCGAAGACCATTCCTACACTGTCATTTCGACCGTAGGGAGAAATCTGTCTTTTGCAGTTTATTCCCTTTCTCCAGCGTGGGAAACAATTCCGAGCAAGCGAGGAATTGGTCGGTCTTACAGAGAAGGCAGAAAAGGCGCTTAATTATGGCTCAATGCTTCCTAAGCCAAAATAGGAAGGGTGAGGGGGGGTACATAAATATGAAACATGAATATGTCATTGCGAGGCTCCGGAGGAGCCGCGGCAATCTCATTCTTTGTATTTAATTCCCTCCTTTTATAAAGGAGGGTTAGGGTGGATTTAATATTTTTTATTAAACCCGCGGGGCAAAAAGGGTAGGGGGTTACAAATTCAGCTCGAGCTCCTGAGCCTCGTCCGCTTCGTCGTCCCCATGCGGGAATACCTTGTCGGGGAGACCTATGATGCGCCTTAAGGACTTGAGTTCCTGCGCCGCGTGCTTCTTCCTTTTCTTCAACCGCTTCATCCTCATTCTAAGGAGTATCATCGCATACGAGAGGTCCGTATCGCCTACCCATCCGGCGGGATCGAGTCGGCCCTTCTCGGACATTGTAGTCTGAAGAGAGCGGAAAAGGCTGTACTCTTCGTCCGGAATGAAGTTATCGAGGAACGTGTATGCGTCTTCGATTATATCCCTCTCTTCTACATAGTCCTGGTGCAGGAGGTATATCGAGAGCGCGTGTCTTATAACGGTCTGCGGAAACGGGAGAAGCGATTCGGGCAGCGCGCCCGGAAGGATTTTAAGCGGCTCCGGGTTATCCTCCTCGTTTATCAGCGAGAGGAGGTCGCCGTATTCGGATACAATTTTTTTTGGATGAAGGTTCGCGTTTTCCGTCTGCACTATAAATCCCTGAGCCGCCGATGCGCCGGAATAAAAAGCCCGAATGCGGCCACCGGCGTAGCTGTCGCACTCGCTCAATTCCGTACTGTCAATTTTATCTGGGTCCCCGCAGACTTCGCATAAAGGGCGGAACGGGAATACAGTAACCGGCCGTTTGCCTTTCGCGATGTCTCAACCTAATTCTATCACGTTCGCCCATGGTTTGACAGTAGCTGAAAAAATTTTTTGTGAATCCGGCGCAGGCGGAGTGCATTTCAGCGCTTGCGGTTTATCATTAGCGATTTTCTATTTTTGTAGTATCCTAAGTACGCGATTTGGACAGATCAACCGGACCCGGACAGATGGAGAATCATAAAAATTGAAACCGCCTTCCGGCAAGAACGCAGCTCTTGCCCTGATCGCTCTCGGTATTGTTTACGGCGATATAGGAACGAGCCCCCTATACGCCTTCCGCGAATGTTTTTCTCACAAGTACGGCCTCGATGTTGTACATGACAACATACTCGGGATTCTCTCCCTGATTTTCTGGTCCCTGATAATCGTTATCTCTCTGAAATATGCGACCTATGTAATGCGTGCGGACAACGACGGAGAGGGGGGCGTCCTCGCCCTCCTGGCTCTCCTCATATCCAGAAATGGCGCGATTAAAAAGTTTAGCCGGGTCGTGTTCGGTCTCGGCATTTTCGGAGCGGCTCTCTTCTACGGGGACGCCATGCTGACCCCTGCGATATCGGTGCTGAGCGCGGTCGAAGGGCTCAGGGTCGCGTCCCCGATATTCCATGACTACGTGATCCCCATCACGCTCGTCATACTGACCTTTTTCTTCTTTTATCAGAGCAAGGGGACGGGACGCGTAGGCGCCCTGTTCGGCCCCGTAATGCTCATATGGTTTTTCACCCTCTCGGTTCTCGGCATCGTATGGATTATAAAGCAGCCGGAGGTCCTGGCGGCGATCAACCCGCTTTACGGTGCGGAGTTTTTCATCGCGAACAAAATCCACGGGTTCTTGGTGCTGGGAGCCGTGTTCCTCGTCGTGACGGGCGGAGAGGCCCTCTACGCCGACATGGGACACTTCGGGGGGTTTCCGATCAAGCTCGCATGGTTTGGGCTCGTATTACCCGCGCTCCTCTTAAACTATTTTGGCCAGGGAGCGCTGCTGCTCGCCCGGCCGGAAGCCGCCGAGAATTCGTTCTACCTGCTGGCGCCTTCGTGGGGCCTCTATCCGCTTATTGTCCTCGCGACCGTATCAACGATCATCGCTTCTCAGGCGGTTATCTCGGGGGCGTTTTCCCTCACGTCCCAGGCCCTTCAGCTGGATTTTCTGCCGCGCGTCAGGGTCGTATACACGTCCCCCGAGAAGATGGGTCAGATATATATCCCTTTTGTGAACTGGCTCATGTTCGCGGGGACGATTTTCCTCGTCCTCATATTCCGCTCGTCCGGGAACCTCGCGAGCGCGTACGGCGCGGCCATAGTCACGCTTATGGTCATAACCACGCTCCTTATGTACGTATGCTCCGTCTCTATATGGAAGTGGAACGCGCTCATAGCGCTCCTGGTGACGTCCTGCTTATTGATAGTCGATTTGGCGTTTTTCGGGGCGAATATAACAAAAATAGAACAGGGCGGCTGGTTTCCGTTCCTTATAGCCCTCGTGGTGTATCTGATCGTCCTCACGTGGACGAGGGGGAGGAGGGCTCTCGCGGAGGAGTTCCGGAAGGAAGAGATATCGTTCGACCTCTTCCTGTCCGACCCTGGTTTGAAATCGGTCCCGCGCGTGCCCGGAACGGCCGTCTATATGTCCAAGAACCCTGAAGGCGTCCCGCGCACCATGCTTCATAACTTCAAGCACAATAAGGTATTTCACGAGCGCATAATAATCCTGACCATATACACGGAAGGCGTCCCGCGCGTGCCCTGGCCTAAAAAGTTCAAGGTAGAGGAGCTCTCCCACAATTTCATCCGCGTAATAGCGAGTTACGGGTTCATGGAGACGCCCGACATCTCCCACGTGATAAGGCACCTGAAGGATCACGGGATAGAATGCAGGGTCGAAGAGATAACGTTCTTCCTCGGACGGGAAACGATCGTCGTCCGCGACCCGAGGGGCATATCCGGGCTGAGAAAGCAGCTCTTCGCCTTTTTGTCCCAGAACATGCTGCCGGCGACGTCACACTTTAACGTCCCCCCCAACCGCGTTATCGAAATCGGCCTCAGGATACAGATCTAATAATCATTCTTCTGTCATTGCGAGGAGCGAAGCGACGCGGCAATCTCATTCTCTATCACGCCCGGCATTTTGCCCCGTGTTTGTAGGAGCGGCTTCCAGCCGCGATTCATAATATTCCATTCCCCTAGAGGGGAAGTGTACGGACCGGACAGATGGGTAACAAACGTTCGGAGACATAGGTAACACTTTTTTGGATACATTAGCAGTCTTGAGAAAGGAGGGTACTGTCGCTCATCTCGATGCAGCTCGGAAGGTCGGGCCGGCCTCTTGCGCCTCTTCTGGCGAATTACGGCCAAGGCCTGGCGCACCGGAAGCTGTGCAAAAGATACAGTTTACATAAGATTCCTTATCGGTCATATAATATCTCAACGATTCTGGGCATATAGAGTCATCTCTAATACCGCTATTGCATCAGTATCATTCAAAAACATTAAATTCGCGCGCTCAAAAACACATCTTTTAAAGAACTGCCCTTTTGTTTATATAGGTTTTAGAGAATATGCAATAGCGGTATTAAGATTTCGCCGCCCAACAACGCTTTTCCTCCAAATCCGGTAAAATTACAAACCGTTATGAAATTCGGCGCTCATGTCTCTATCGCAGGCGGCATCGATAAAGCCCCGGAGCGCGCCCGCGCCCTCGGCTGCGAGTGCTTTCAGATATTCACGAGGTCGCCCCG
>DATIET010000206.1:0-2750 GCA_035455615.1 Thermodesulfobacteriota bacterium | reverse complement strand
CCTGAATAGATCGACCTTCTCGAACCCCGCGGCCTTGAGCATCCCCCTGTCCGTCTCCTCGTCGGCCAGCGCGAACGGGCCCGGCCCGCAGGTCTGCGCGCCCTCGCCCGGAGGAGGCAGATGCTTGAGCGCGACGTCCTTCGCAAGCCCCCAGCACGGGTTGTCCCTTATCGTCCTCCAGACTATCATGCAGAGCTTGCCGCCCGGCTTGAGCGTCTTGTGCGCGTTCTTGAGCGCGTAGACGATGTTCTGGAAAAACATCACGCCGAACCGCGAATAGACCACGTCGTAATAATTCGCTGGGAGATCGTACGTCTGCGCGTCGCCGAGGACGAACTTCACGTTATCGAGCCCGGCCGCGTCCCTCTCCCTGTTCGCGATTTCGAGAAACGCCTCTGTGCAGTCGAGCCCCAGCACCTCGCCCCCGGGGCCGACCATCCTGCCCATCTCGAGGCACGTCTCGCCGTATCCGCAGCCTATGTCGAGCACCTTGTCGCCCGGCTTGATCTGAAAATATTCGTACGCCATGGCGCTGTGGACGGCGCCGTTCCCGGAGAGCAGATGGCGGAACCTGTTCCACTTCGGGACGAGTATTTCATTCCAGCAGCTTATAAAATCATCATTGCTGTTCATCGCTTGCCTCCGTCGATTGGTATATATAGAGATTATTTTATTACACCCCGATGTGTCAAGTTACCTCAACCCAACCGTTCGCCCTGAGCTTGTCGAAGGGTGCAGTTTTAATTCCCTCTCCCCTTTCGGGAGGGAAACGATTCCGAGCAAGTAAGGAATCGGTCACATTTACAACAAAGGCAGGGATGGTGCTTAAATCCGAATCGGTGATGCCTGAAACAAAATAGGCAGGGTGAGGGGGTACATTACTACCCTATCAATCCAGAAAGTTTTTTCCTTCTCCCGACATTACAGAATTTGCGGCGGGTGAGCGTCCGAAAGCCGCCACTCTGCGAAATGACACCACTTATTCACCCCTGGAAATTACATTATCATTCCCCGCTCAAATATTGTATAATAGAGAAAAGTCTTGAAGGAGGCGAGAATATGCGTGGAATACGTTATTCGTTCGTGGTTGCTCTTCTAACTTTTGGCTTATTACTTTTAGCATTGCCTGAAAAAGGGTTTTCGGGATTCGATCCCGGCCCGGGACCCGGAGAGGAGGGATGTTGTCAATTAACGGACGGGTGTATCGATGCTATTGATCTCCCCCCCAACGCGGTGTGCCTCTCCGAATTCTTTGTAGAAAATGCATTTTGCGATCAGGAAACCGGTCAATGTACGCCGATTCCAATTGTAAGCAACATACCGACCCTTTCTGAATGGGGCTTGATTGCCATGGCTGGCATCCTGGGGATAGCGGGATTTATCATTATCAGAAGAAGGAAAGCGGTGGCTTAAAACCGGGTATTTAAAATTTACGCAAATCAAGGGAGCTCCGGCTCCCTTTTTTGTTTGATCACCGGAAGTACGAGCGGCCCGCAAGCAACACGACTAGCTTCAGCAATGGTTTTTCTTCTCCCGACATTACAGAATTTGCAGCACACAATGTGTGCTCATATACGATTCCTCCCAACCTCCTCTGCTCCGTCAACTAATGAAGCCCAGCCCGTTCGCCCTGAGGCGCAGAACCTGCACACGTATACGTTTCCTGCGTCGCTCCTCAGCTTAGCCCAATAATGGAGCGAAGATAATCCTGAGCTGCGCGCCTGTCCTGAGCAAAGTCGAAGGATCGAAGGATTGAACGGGTGTATTTTTAGCAAATTATGTAGAGTCTTTTCGGAAACCACACTACGTGTGTGATTTTTGCTTCTTTGTATCCAGACAAAGAAGAAAATAATATTTCCTTTTTTTGTCTTTTCATAGAACACACTTTGTGTGCTTTTCATCAAAGAAAAGAAGGATGAAATAAATAGCCTTTCTCCTTTTTTTGACATTGCCGGCACCGATCGGGAATCCAGCCTTTTGAATCTGAATCAATCCCGCCAAGGATGGCGCTCCTACATAAAAGAACTATAAACCCCGCAGGAGCGGCTTCCAGCCGCGATATTACTGTTCCATTCCAAGCGCAGCGCGGCAATCTCATCCTGCATCCTGTACCCTGTATCCTGCTTCACCCCCCATACCCGCTTGCAATTTTCGCCCGTTGACCTAATATAATGTGTTTCATATACCGTAATGACGACAGGGGGTACACACGATGCAGCTTAATTTGACAGCCGAAGAAGCCGAGATGCTGAGAGAGATTCTGGCCAACTCTCTCTCCGAGATCAGATTCGAGATCTCGAATACCGAAAGGATGACATACCGCGAACAAATAAAACAACGGGAGGAGCTTATCAAAAAACTCCTCCGGGACCTTGAGAAATAATTTTTTAACTTTTCCTTCCGCCGGCATATTCATATGTCCGCGGCAACTCACCTCTCCGTAAGTCCTTTCTTTCAATTCCTTCCCCCCTCTAGGGGGAAGGGTAGGATGGGGGTGTCACCTTTCATTTATTAATACATACTTTACGTCTTTCTCTTCCCGACATTACAGAATTCGCGTTAAGAAAAGCGGGCAGGCGCCCGCGTGCGTACGATCTCTAACCGCCACATCCGCTAAATTTGTACTGTGAGTGACTTAAGCTCCTGCCGTCAATTAGCAACCGTAAAATGGACACTATGTGTCCAGCGTGAAAATCTTTCAGCTTCCCATTTGAAAGATTTTAGCTTAAACATAAGATTTTCAGCAAATT
>DATIET010000205.1:0-2055 GCA_035455615.1 Thermodesulfobacteriota bacterium | reverse complement strand
CTTTCGACCTTCTACCCCGAAGCCAAAGACATATTCAACAAGGAGATACGCGATATTCAGGTGCACAGGCTTATCGCGAAGATGCCTACCATGGCGGCGTTCGCTTACCGCCATTCCATGGGTATGCCGTACGTCTACCCGGACAACGACCTCTCCTACGCGGGCAATTTCCTCAACATGCTTTTTAAAATGACCGAGCTCAAGTATAAGCCGAACCCGGCCATAGAAAGGGCGATAGACATACTGTTCATACTCCACGCGGACCACGAGCAGAACTGCAGCGCGAGCGCGATGCGTAACGTCGGAAGCTCGCTACCTGACCCCTATTCAGCGACGGCCGCTGCGATTGCCGCGCTCTACGGCCCTCTCCACGGGGGAGCCAACGAGGGCGTGCTCCAGATGCTCAAGGAAATAGGCTCCGTCAGCAACATCCCCGAATACATAAAGAAGGCCAAAGCGGGCGAGTTCAGGCTCATGGGCTTCGGACACCGGGTATACAAGTCTTACGACCCGAGGGCCAAGATAATAAAGGAAATCGCATACGACGTCTTCGAAGTCACGGGTAAGAACCCGCTCCTCGACATAGCGCTCGAGCTCGAGAAGATAGCGCTCGAGGACGACTACTTCGTCAAGCGCAAGCTCTACCCGAACGTGGACTTCTACTCCGGCCTCATCTACCAGAGCATGGGAATACCGATGGACATGTTCACGGTCCTCTTCGCCATAGGGCGTACCCCCGGGTGGCTCGCCCAGTGGATCGAGCTATTGGAAGACCCCGAGAGAAGGATAGCGCGCCCGAGGCAGGTTTACCTTGGCGAAATGGACCGCAAGTACGTCCCGATCTCCGAAAGGGGCAAAAAGAAGAAAGCCTGATCGGTAGCCTATAATATTGTAGGAGCGGCTTCTAGCCGCGACAGCACAGGCACCGGCAGTTTATATTATTGAGCCGGGTTCCACATGCTGATTATGTGCTCGAAAAGTGCTTTCCTATAAGGCTCGTGTGATAATAATTGATCAGATGCTCGAGGGAGGCGATATATATGCGTATTGCCTCTTTTTCAGCTCCGCCCCCGTCGAGAAATTCAGTCCTGGCGGCTTCGTCATTGAACCTGTTTAATGCTGACCCGTATGCCTCAGTAAAGGACTCTACGAGGTCGCGGCTGTCCTGCCTGAGAATTACCTCTATGAGCGCCTCGTCCTGGAGGTCGTATTTCCTGCCTTCGATCGCGCGCCTGAGCCCATCCGTCACACGCTCCGATTTAAGCGCCGGGAAGCCCGTTGCGGCCGTACCAAAAAGATCAATCAGCTCATCAATGTACATACGTCCCTCAAACCTGATTCAAAAGCGTTTGAATTTCAATTGAGCGTACTGCCTTCATCCTTTTTGGCCGTCCCGCCGCCCATTTCCTGCCTGATCCCCCTGATCATCATGTAGGCATACTTCCTGTTCTCCACCCAGTCGGGGTAGAAGGACGGGTTTCTGTCGTTCAGTATGCCGTTTAAGACTTCGAGCGCCTCGTCGTACTTCTTCTGCTTCTTCAGATTGGCCGCCAGATAAAGCCCGGTCGATGAAACGTGCGGGTCGAGCGAGACCGACCTCTTGAGATATACCTCCGAGATGTGGAGGTCTCCCCCGAGCATGGACGGCAAATAGTAATAGAGCGCCCCTGTCATAGCGAGACCGTTCACGTGGTTTGGGTCGAGCTCGAGCACCGTCTCAAGCTCTCTCCTCACCTCGGGCAGCATGAAGAGGGAGTTGAAGAGCCCCTTCGTATCCCCGAGGGAGGCGAGGTTGGCGACGTAGAAGAAATGGGCGTCGGCGCTGCCGGGTTCGATCCCGATCGCTTTCTCGGCAGCGTCCTTCCCGTTCTCGAACGCGCGTATGAGCTCGTCCTTCGATCTAGCCTTCACGTATCCGTACGTGAGCCATGCCCGGGAGATGAAGACGAGGGCGTTGAAGTTACCGGGATCGCGCTTCAAAATCCCCTCCGTGAGCGCGATAGCCTCGTCAATTTTGTCAGGGTCCTTATGATAAACGCCGAATATCTCCCACGC
>DATIET010000204.1:0-10489 GCA_035455615.1 Thermodesulfobacteriota bacterium | reverse complement strand
GTGTCGAGCGTCTGCTCCCTGTCCCAGGGGCATCCCTCGGGGCTCCGCAGGTGAATCGATAAATTTACCAGGTCCTCAAAAGACTTCTTCATAATCTCTCCTTTATCGTACATAATTGAAAGTGAAATAATTAACGATCGGCGATAACATTAAAATTGACCTACCCAATGAGCATACATAATGAGTATTATTTATCATCACCGCGAATTTAATATGACCGAAAGAAAAGGTAACGCGAAAGGCTCGATTTTATTCAATGCGAAAGAATATATTATTAATTCGCACGGCGAGGACGTGTGGAGGAAGGTCATAAGCAATCTGCCCAACTCCGACACGGAGATACTGGAAAGCGATCTTATACATACGGAATGGTACCCCGCCCCGCTGCTCAACCGACTGCTCAATACGTACGACATGGTGCATGGAAACGGGGACTTCTTATCGGTAATACCAGTTGCCGAGTATATAGCCCAAAAAGACCTGGGCCCGATGCTGGACTCCCTCGTGAATCTAAAAAAACCGCCTGTGATACTGAAGAGCGCGCCGTCACTATGGAGCAGGTATTTCGACAGCGGTATTATGGAGCTGGAGCTGCTCGATCTGGAGAAAAAATATTCGGTGCTCTACCTCGACGAAATAGCGGATGAAAACAGTGCATCCGGCGTCGCCGTCTGTAATTTCGCGGTCCCGGAATGGTTCAAAACGGGACTGACGATGGCGGGGGCCAAATCCGCAGAAATCGTTCAGACCGGCTGCCGTTACAAGAACTCGGACGTATGCAGGTTCGAGGTGTGGTGGGAATAGTCTCGAATCCGCGATCGCGGGTGGAATGTCATATCTTCGCTACGAGCTTCTTCGGATACCTGGTCAGGTTAGTGCAGCCGTTTTTCTCGACGACCACGACGTCTTCTATCCTGACGCCTCCGGTTTTCTCATAATAAAGTCCCGGCTCCACAGTTACCACGTTCCCCGCTTCGAGAATCTCGTCACCGAGACTGATCCGTGGCGGCTCGTGAATCTCAAGCCCCAAGCCGTGCCCCGTGGAATGTATGAAGCCCTGGGCCTTCCCCCCGATCACCCCCGTCTCGAACCCCCGGCTCCTGAAATAGTCGACCACCGCCGAGTGGATGTCTTTAACCCTGACACCGGCCTTGACCATTCCTATCGCGAGCTTCTGACCCCTGAGCACGGTGTCGTACATCTTTACGAGCACGGGCGAGGGCTCGCCCCTGACGACGGTCCTCGTCATATCGCCGAAATACCCGCTCGCCTGCGACCTCGGGAAAATATCGACGACGACGGGCTTGTCGGCGTAGATCGGGCCTTCGCCCCCGTGATGGGGCATGGACGAATGCACCCCGCACGCCACGATCGTATGCGAGGCCGTTAAACCCTTCCTCGAGAGCTCAGCGTTTATCTCCCCCTTCACCCTCTCGGAAGTGAGGAGGCCGCCCTTTAAATAGAGCCTCTGCTTACGAATCTCGGACGAGGCGATCATTTTTACTGCCAGGTCCATGGCCCTTACCGTTTCTTTCATGGAGTCCCTTATCATCCCGATTTCCCGGGGCGTCTTCCTGAGTCTTTCCTCGAAAAACGGCTCTTCGTCCCTCGGTACGACGGTGTACCCCCTTTTCCTGAGCCCGTCCGCGTACTTTACCGAAAATCTCCCGGGGACAACGACCTTTTTGATTTTCAGATCCCTTAGGACCAGATCCGCGACGTCGAGGAGCTTCAATTTCTTAACCTTTTGCGCAAGCAATCTTTTCTGGTATTCGGTTAATGAGAGGACTCGATCGACTGTAGCTTCTTTCCTGCCCCTGTCTATTTCGAGGTCGCTCAACACGAGTATTTTCTTCCCCCGGTGCTCTATATAAATGACCGGGTCGGGAACGAAAAAGCCGGTCCTGTAATAAAGATCGGCGTTATCTTCGCTCGTGTCTATGATAAGATACGTATCCTTTTTCATTGAATTGACACTATACCTCAAGGCCAATCCATATCAAGTTAAATAGTAAGCTATACCGGCCCCGAGGGCAGTTTACCGGTGAATCGCGGGAGCTTTATTATAAACCTCCGGGCGCGTGTTATAATTATGTGCGTCGATGGAGGAATAAATTCAAAAACAGAAGAGGGGTTACGATGAGCTACAAAATTACGGCCTTATTACAGGCGCTTTTAATTATATTTTGCTTAACAGCCGCAGGCGGGAGAGCAGTTCTCGCTCAGAACGGAGGAGAGGCGAAGACAGTCTCTCTCGACCAAATTTGCGAGCTCTATCTCGACTATCCCATGACGGCAGACGAGATGTATCACGATAAGACGGTGAAAACCACGGTCGAGGTCTCGGTCGTGAGAAAAATCCCGCTACTCTGCGCCGGATTCCCGGAAGGGAGCTTTACCATGGAAATCGTTACGAAGCACGGACCTGTACTTGAATGTTACTGCAACCCGCCGGCTTTGGTAAGCACCCTCGAAAATACGCCTCAAGGGAGCAGTCTGACAGTCACAGGCATATACAAGTCTATGTCGGGATCTTTCTCACAAAGCGACAGCGAGGAAGAACAGTGCAAGGTCACCATGCATGACTGCAGCCTTAAATAACGATGCAGACGGCGTTTAAATTTATATATATCCTGTCGGTGTGTTTCTGGATAGGGAGCATATTCTTCTTTTCGTTCTTCGCCGCTCCGAGCATTTTCAAGGTGCTCCCGAGGGAAACGGCCGGAAACGTCGTATCGGACATTTTCCCGAAATACTACCTCGTCGCATATATATGCGGGGGGGCCGCGGTCATTACCACGATACTCCTCCGGATACTCTATGAGCACAGGGGAGGGATATTGTTCGGACTCAGGCTGGGCGCCCTGTTAATCATGCTCGGGCTTGCCGTTTACGCGGGGGAGGTACTGAGGCCCAAGTCGGTCGAGGCTAGGGCGGAGATGAGGAGCCTTACCGAGGAATCGCCTAACTATTCGGTATCACAGGATAAATTCAGAAAATTGCACGCCAGCTCGGCGATAATCAACTCCGCGGTCTTCATATTGGGAATTGCCATATTGTTTATCAATGCTTATACTAATGAAGAGTAGGTTTCAATTTAAAAAGGGAGGCGGTTATTAATGTTTAGCGTAACTGAAAAAGCTGCTGAAGAGATAAAGAAGCTGTTATCGGAAGAGAATATCCCTAACGCCGTTTTGAGGGTCAGGGTAGTCCCGGGCGGCTGCTCCGGTTTTTCATATGAGATGGGTTTCGACGACGAGACAGGGGATTCCGACAAGCTGTTCGAAAACGGCGGCGTCAAAGTCGCAATCGACGAGCTGAGCTTACCCTACCTGGAAGGCTCGGTTCTCGATTATAAGGACGGCCTCAACGGTACAGGATTTTCGATCAATAATCCGAACGCGAAGGGTTCCTGCGGCTGCGGGCAGTCCTTCAACGCCTAAGAATAAAACATAAAACTACAAGGCCGGGTGACTGTGTGTTAATCCGGCCTTTTTCTTTGTAAATCTTACCAACACGAGACCTTTCAGGTTATAATAATCCGACCGCGCGTACCTGCGGGACGATATAAATTCATTCTGCGAAATACATGGGGAGGTTCTATCATGAAATTCGGAGTAGGTTACTACAGCCTTCAGTCACCCCCGTTCAGCCCGAGAGCCCACAAGGAGTTATATGCCGAGATGCTCGACGAAATAAGCATGGCCGACCAGATGGGGTTCGATTCGGCATGGCTGACTGAGCACCATTTTCTAAAGGACGGCTACTGTCCGTCACTCCTCGTCACCGCCGCTGCCATCGCCGCCAGGACTAAGAACGTACGCATAGGAACAGGCGTCCTTCTCATGCCGCTCCACAACCCGGTGCGTGTTGCGGAGGACGCCGCAGTCGTCGACCTCATTTCCGGGGGAAGGCTGATACTCGGCATAGGGCTCGGCTACCGCCCGGAGGAATTCGGGGGATTCGGGAGATCGCTCAGCGAAAGGAGGGGGCGGATGGAGGAGAGCATCGAGATATTGAATAAGAGCTGGGGCGATGAGCCGTTCAGCTTCAATGGAAAATACTATAATCTCCAGGACGTCAGCGTCACGCCCAAGCCTGTACAGAAGCCGATACCTATATGGATAGGGGCATTTACGGAGCCCGCGATCAGGAGGGCGGCCAGGATCGGGGCGCCTCTCTATGTGCCCGCGATAGGCATAATACCTATCGTGAAATATCTTTTCGATATGCACGGCTCGCTTCTAAAAGAGTACGGCAGGGACCCCGATGATTTTGAAAAGCCCCTGGTCAGGGAAATCTACATCTCCGATCAGAAGAGTGATAAAATATGGGAAAAGATTAAAGAAAACGTCACCTATACGGCCAAGGGGTATGCGTCCTGGGGCTCCATGGTTGACCGCGTGGGGAACCTGCTCTCCGACCCGAACGACCCGGTCCTCTACGATATAGCGAGAGAGCAATCGATAATCGGCACGCCCGAAGAATGCATCGAGACGATCAAGCGTTACATGGACGAGCTGCCTGTGAATAACCTTATCTGTCGATTTAAATTCCCCGGCATAAGTCACGAAGAAGCTGTGAGGTCGATGAAACTGTTCGTGGAAAAGGTGCTGCCGGCCGTTTCCTGACGCCGTGTCCGGTCCCAAGGGACACCTATCGCGCTCAAGCCATAGCTTCGAGGTGGTTTATGGATCCGGTACGACTTATATCCAACCGGATTGTCTATGGTTATAATATCTCCCTTTTGAGCGCGATAACAGGTAAATTGTTTCAGTATCCACGGAGAACGAGATAAATGAGCCGTCCTTCCAAGCTGACATCGATACACGAGCAATCGAGGTCGTATAACAAGGTAAAGTCGAAAGACATAATCGATTATGTCTATAGAGACTTCCTGCCTTATTACGAGATCCCGGATTTTCCCATGCAGATAACTGCGCCCTCAGGGACGGTAATGGAGATCGTGGACGACCCCGCCGTCATCGTCGGCACCGCGGTGCTGAACAAGACGAATAAACGGGTCGCGGTTATAGCGCAGCAAATGCCGTCGGGTGACCCGGAGAGGGCGAGGCTCAATTACGGGCTCGTGAAAGCGGACGGTTACGCGCTATCTTATAATATGATGAGCTATGCGGAGGAGAACGGCCTCATGCTCCATACGTATATCGATACCATAGGCGGGGATCCGTTCGAATATTCAGCCGGTAAGCTGCAATCGTGGCTCATATCCAACTGCCAGGCCAAGATGATCTCCCTCGGGACCAAATCGATATCCACGGTCATTGGCAGCGGTGGCAGCGGTGGTGCAATAGCTTTACAGCTCGCGCACAAGAGATACATGCTGTCCCGCGCCGAATACTCGGTAATAACCGCAGAAGGCTGCTCGGCGATCCTTTTCAGGAGCGCCGATAAGATCGAAGAGGCTCTCGAGGTGCTGCAGCCGACCTCCGATTTCATGGTGAAATACGGTATCGTGGATAAAGTCATTAAGGAGCCTGCGCTCGACAGCTCGGACTACAAAAGGAAGGTGCTGATAAATATCGAGAAAATGCTGCTGGCAGGGACGGATGAGCTGGAGAAGTCCGATATGAGGTACCTGCACAACGACCTCGTGAAAAGGATCGAGGAGTGCGGCGAGGTGGAAAAGCGGGAGCACACCTACCACGCCATTACGAAGAGAATCAAGAGCTGGCTCCCCCATTATTCTTTCTCCCGGACCACGACTCCGGAGGTCTCCCATATGCAGATCGCGCTCTACGGAGCCGAGCCCCACTTCTGCAACGACGAAAAGGACCAGGACGGAAAGATCGTGCGGGCGGGATGCCGCAAGCACTTCGCCAAAGAGGAATTCCAGAAGAACTTCTACGCATGCCCCTATTGCGAGAAGCCGAACCCAATAGGGTCTCATGACTACCTCGACCTGCTCCTCAACAACGACTCCTTCCACGAGCTCCATTCGGATTTGAGCGTCGACGATATCGATTTGAGGTTCAGCTTCCACGACTACAGCGATACGCGCAGGAAGAACGCCGGCCGTATCGAGTCGAAAGACTCTCTCGTAGTCGGGTACGGTGAGATATTCGAGCTGCCTGTCGCGGTCGCCGTAAGCGAATTCAGGTTCATGGGCGGCTCAATGGGGGCTGTCTTCGGCGAGAAGATGAAGCTCATAGCAGATTACGCAATAAGTAAGAACCTGCCTCTGATATGCGTAACCGCTTCGGGAGGGGCAAGGATGCAGGAGGGGACCGTCGCCCTTTATCAGATGGCGAAGACGATCTCGGCTATCCTGAAATTGAAGGAAGCGGGCCTGCCTTTTATCTCCGTTCTCGGCCACCCGACTACAGGCGGCGCGCTTGCGAGCTATGCCGTTCAGGGGGATTTCATAATCGCCGAGAAGAAGGCAACTATTGCATTTGCAGGCGACAGGGTCGTAAAGCTGACCAGCGGCGGAAGAGGGGTGGACCCTAACACGATGACTTCAGAGTTCTTCTCGAAAAGGGGGGGCATCCACCTCGTGACCGAGCGGAGCCAGCTTAAATCGTCTATTTCGGGCGTGCTGAGACTCACCCCCTGGCACAGCAGGCTTAAAAGCAGTCAATCCCCGTCGGATTGAGCCGCGTTTGCCCGGACGGGGGGCTTCGGACCGGGGGCCGAATTCCAGTGGAAATACCGGTCGTTTCGATATGATAATAATATGAACCGCAACCACGAAACTGAAGCCAGAAATAACGATAAAAAGGCAGTGATAATAGGAGCCGGCCCCGCGGGGCTCACGGCCGCATACGAACTTTCCAAGGCCGGGATCAAATCAACCGTAATCGAGAAAGACGGCATCGTCGGTGGGCTGGCCAGAACGGTCAATTACCGGGGCTACCGCTTCGACATAGGGGGGCACCGCTTTTTTACCAAGGTGCGGGCCGTGGAGGACATGTGGCGGGAGGTGCTGGGGCAGGATTTTCTCAAGAGACAAAGACTCTCGCGGATCTACTACAATAACAGGTTTTTTTATTACCCGTTCCGCGTGACTAACGCGCTCTTCGGCCTGGGCGTCTGGAACAGCATCCTTATCGTGGCGAGCTATCTGAAGTCACAGCTGTCCCCCGAGCTGCCCGAAGATACGTTTGATAAATGGGTCTCGAACCGGTTCGGAAGCCGTCTCTACGGCCTCTTTTTCAAGACCTATACGGAAAAAGTTTGGGGGATACCCTGCAGCGAGATTAGCGCCGAATGGGCCGCACAGAGGATAAAGGGCCTCTCCCTTATGCAGGCCCTCAAAAACGCCCTTCTCAAGGATAACGGTTCCGAGAAGAAAGAGACCATTAAAACCCTGATAGACAGTTTCGATTATCCGAGACTCGGGCCCGGCATGATGTGGGAGGCAGTAGCCGATAAAATCACACGGGACGGAAACGAATTACTGTTGAACTCGGACGTGAAAAAAATCTACGTCGAATGCGGCAGAGTGGACAGGATCGAAGTTATCGGAGCCGGAGCGGTCGATTTCGTGTACGGCACGGACTTCATAAGCACAATGCCTATAAGGGAGCTCATTCAGAAGCTCGATCCCGCGCCGCCCGGGGAAGTCCTCGAGGCTGCCGCCGGCCTTAATTACAGGGATTTCCTTACCGTATCTCTCGTTATCGACCAGCCGGACGTTTTTCCCGATAACTGGATATACATACATGAACCCGGTGTAAAGCTGGGGAGGATCCAGAACTTCAAGAACTGGAGCGGGGACATGGTGCCCGACCCGGGAAAAACGTGTCTCGGGCTCGAGTACTTCTGTTTTGAAGGTGACGGACTGTGGTCGATGAGCGACCCTGAGCTGATAGAGTTCGCGAAGAAGGAGCTCGAAAAGATGAACCTCGTGAACACGTCGCTCGTCGAGGACGGCTCGGTTGTCAGGATGCCGAAAGCTTATCCCGTTTACGACTCGGGCTACCGCGAGTCTTTGAGAATCATACGCGAGTACCTGGGAGGTATAAGCAATTTACAGCTTGTGGGCCGTAACGGTATGCATAAATACAACAATCAGGACCATTCCATGCTGACCGCAATGCTCGCAGCGAAGAATATACTCGGGGCCGGCTACGACCTTTGGAAGGTAAACGCCGATCAGGAATACCACGAGGAGGCCGCAGAGACAGGAGAGGAAGACCTCTACGGCTTTCGAGACCTCGCCGGAACACAGCCGATTGTGCCTGAACAAGTGGTCACAGGAAGGACTTCGGCATTGGACGAGGCGATTATAAAGGCCTTTGCGCGCATGGACAAGGTCGCTTTCGCAGTTTCCCTGGGCACGGTTTGCGGCCTTGCTGTCTTCCTCGCCACACTCATACTGATATTAAAGGGAGGGCATGTCGTGGGCCCCACCCTCAGCCTCCTCGGTCAATACTTCGCCGGGTACTCGGTAACGCTGAAGGGCGCTCTCATCGGGTTCGGTTATTCCTTCTTATGGGGGTTCATTTTCGGGTGGCTGTTCGCATACTTAAGAAACTTCCTGACGGGTATTTATATCTTCAGGGTAAGCAAGGAGAGAGAGCTCTCGACTTTTAAGAATTTTATCGATTATATTTAACGGCCTGAATTATGAACAGAGATAGAGAAGAAGAGAAGCTCCTTCGGGCAGTGGTTATACTGAATGCGAAGGTGCTTGGGTTAATACTCGGCATCGTTATCGGGCTCATAATTTTCATAGCCACGAACTGGCTTGTGCTGAAAGGACCTCAGCCGGGCCCTTCGGGACAGTATGTGCTGGGCCCTCACCTGGAGCTCCTGAGTCAGTTCTTTATCGGTTACAGGGTGTCGTTTCTGGGAAGCATTATCGGGTTTATATACGGATTCGCCGTGGGTACGATAGGCGGCGCCCTGATAGGCTGGATATACAACCGAATCGTTCTTCTGAGGCGGAGGCATTAACGGCCCGTCACAGGCCGTCCGCCGGAGCCCGACTGCCGCTAACCCCCGAAGGCTGTTACAACTGTAAGGAATTCGAGTAAAATATCATTCCACCGGAGTATAGACATCCAGAGGCAGGGTATGAAGAGTTGACTGACGAAAGAAAGCTCAAAAGAAAATTCGTGCTCGATTTACTGAGTCCCTATAAAAAATACATCGCGCTTCTATTCGTGTTGTCATTATTTGCGGCCGCTTTCGACGGTATTTCCATTGGGATGCTGGTCCCGCTCCTGGGCGGAATCCAGCAAATAACGAATTACAGCCAGCTCCCGGAAGTCCTCCAATCGCTCATAAAAATCTTCTCCGGTTATCCGATCGAGAAACAGATACTCCTGTCGCTTATTCTGGTCGTACTCGCGCTGATACTAAAGAATCTCGTATTGGCCGTATTCTATTACCTCACATACTGGCTCACTGCAAAGTTGATCCAAAACCTCAGGGTACGCGTGGTGAATACGCTCATGGCAGTCGGTATCGGCTTCTACAACAACATAAAGACAGGCGACCTCGTTGAAAACATTATCTATAACACTGCCATCACCGACGAGATATTCAAGAGGACGACGGAAATGGTTAACCACATTATGTCCTTCTTCATATTCCTCGCTCTTCTGGTCGTATTCTCCTGGAAGCTTACCGCCGTTACAATCGTCTTATCGGCAATCATCGCGTTCGGGGTGTCTATATATATCAAAAAGATATCCCTCTACGGACTCAAAATGATCGACAGTGGGAGAGAGTTTACAGCTTCACTTCACGAGAGCCTATCCGGGATCCAGGTTATAAAGTCTTTCACGAAAGAAAGAGAACAGACAATCAAGCTGAGGAACCGAATCGAAAGGCACGCGGCCAACCAGTTGAATCTCAATTTTTCAACGTTCATGGTCCACGTCATCACGGAGGCTTTGGGTGTCGTGGCAATCGGAATCCTTTTTCTGATAGCTATCAAGAGCTCGGATATGGACTACAGGCTCGTTCTCACCCAGATGCTTCCATTCATATACATACTCGCGCGCATGCTCCCGGTGATAAAACAGATAAACCAGGCGAGGGGGATCATCGTAGGCAGGCTCCCCGCATTAGACGCCGTTTACGAACTCATACGGCTCGACAATAAGCCCGTCCTCAGGGACGGGGATAAGCAGTATACGGGCCTTAAGAGCGGCATCAGGTTCGAGTCCGTCACTTTTTCGTACAACGGCGGTGAAAAAGCGGCTTTGACCGACGCGGGCTTCTTTATTCCCAAGGGTAAAACGACCGCTATCGTAGGCAAATCCGGAGCGGGGAAATCGACCATAATCAACCTGCTTCTAAGGTTTTACGACCCGCAGAGTGGGGATATTTTTATCGACGACGAGCCTCTCAGGAACATGGCGGTCGAATCATACCGCCGCAATATAGGCATTGTAAGCCAGGATACGTTCATATTCAACGACACGGTCAGGAACAATATCGCTTTCGGCCTCACCGGCGAGCCGTCGGAGGAGGTAATCACGGATGCCGCGAGGAGGGCGGGCGCGGACGAATT